>NZ_PUIA01000057.1:300000-502205 GCF_002967715.1 Blastopirellula marina | reverse complement strand
GAGATTGGAGTGTGGCCTGACTCAAGCGACGGAAGAAATTCGTCTCGCTGGTCGGCCGTGAGAGATCTTGTTTGCGGCTATCGTGGCCGCTTGTGAGATATAAGATACCTGCCTGTGTGTACTCATGTATAGGCTTGTTGGCGTGATTTTGGGAAGTTTTTATTTAGAGGAAAACGGGCGAGAAAGTCGGTTTGTAACTAGAAAAGAGGACGCGCGATGAGGAAGGAATTTAACCGCGTAATCCGCGGTTCACTTCTCTTGGAATGTGAGAGAGCGGGTACCTGATTCGCACGCCCAAGCGGACTTGGGCGTGGCACCCGTTGGATTGGGGTTGTTGGTGAGTGTTGGGCGTGGGGAACGGAATTGGTTGGTGGTTTGTTGTTGTCTGGTCTGCGTTCTTATTCTGTGTGTCGCCCAAACGGTAGATTTGTCTTGCGATGAGCAATCGGCCTTACCGGAAGACCCCTCACATTCGGTCGCAGGTCGCTAGCGGTGTAGTCAGTGGAAGCAGGATGCCGAATCGATAACTGTTGGGCCGCTACCCGCGGCGCATTGGGACCACCCATTGCCAGCTAACGCCGATCTCCCCCATGTCCTGCTGAGGTTCCGTCGTGAAGAAGTCGCTAAGTATTGTCATTCCGGTTCACAATGTTCAGTCGAGCATCGGTGCCGAGGTGGATCGTTTGTTAGAGATCGTGTCCGATCTGACGACCGATTTCGAATTGATGATCGTCGACGACGGTTCGACTGACGGCACCGAAGAAGTGCTGTACGAGATTTCGTGCCGTTTTCCGCAGGTCCGTTCGCGCCGCTACACCCCGCAGCGTGGCAAAGCGACTGCGATTGATCTGGGCGTGGCCGCGGCTGCCGGCGAGGTGGTGATGATTCAGGATATGGATCGCAAGCTGACGACCGAAGACATTCAATCGCTGTGGGCGATGCACATCGACGCTTCGATCGCTCACGGCGCTGCCGTCCCGCAACGGCCTGCACGTCAGGTGCTGCCACCGACGCTGGTTGTGCCCAAGCAAACCAAGCCAGCTAAACCGCTGCTGCCTAACGATCCGCAGCCGCTGCCGCAAGACCTGCTCTCGCGACTCTCGGACTGGGGTGCGGATATCGCCGAGCTGGAATCGCTTACGGAAGTTTCGCTTCCCGCAGAAGAAGTCACCGCGGCCACGCAGGAAGTGGTTCAGCCCCCTGCACCGCGTTTGAAAATGCCACGATTCCTGCGACGAATTCAAGAATTCGCGACCGGCGAATAACAGGCAATCTGAGAAAGGTTTTCCGCTTGTCCAGATCCTGTCCCTTACAGGTGGAGTTGCGGCGAATTATTTTCCGATAAATGTGGTAAAGTCTTGATTCGATCGGAACCATTCGATAGAATCAGCCAGTGCCTTCAAAATGTTTCAGGCGATATTTTCCTCATTTTCCCACCATGGCGAACTTTCCGGCATTGAGTGCTGAAGAGGTAGCCCGGGCAGCTTCGGAATCATTCCGATGCTTGAAGCGTTTTCAGGCATACTTATCACGAAGTTCGGTCACGTCCTGTTTCTCCTCGAGGGCGTAACTAGACTTCCAAACTAGGCTTGGCAGACGGGACTAGGCACCCCAGCCAAACGGCCTTGGTTCGCAGTAAACGGAACAGACAAGAAGCATTCCAACAACCCTTGCACTTAGCGCCCGCGCGCTGATTGGTAAGATTGCTGTTGTGTAGTCTTTGCGTTGCTACTGACTTTGGCCCTGCGGCAGTCGGTCAAGCCTCCGGAACAAGGGAGGACTTCTCATGGCAACGGTTCCATTTACTATGGATCCCGCGGTATACGCGTTCGCGCCTTCCGAGATGGGCAACAGGTCCCCTCGTAAGCTGCATCGCATCCGCGAACTTCGCAAACAACAAGGTGTTTCGCTTCGCACGGCCTCCAGAAAGTTGGGCATGCCCGCTTCTCAGGTGCGTGAAGAAGAGAAGCCTGACACCGATCTATTGGTCTCGCAACTCTCGCAATGGGCTGACATCTTGGATGTGCCGATCGCGGACCTTCTGGAAGAACCCCAGAACAATCTTTCGTCGCCGATTCGTGAACGTGCCAAGCTGGTGCGGATCATGAAAACGGTCAAGGCAATTTCCGAGCGGACTCAGGAAGCCAACATCGGAATTCTGGCCGAGGTGCTGGTCGATCAACTGGTCGACTTGATGCCGGAACTGGCCGAAATCAATGCCTGGAACAATGTCGGCCAGCGTCGTTCGTTGAACGATCTTGGTCAGATAGCCGAACGGCGTATTTCCTGCGATTCCATTATCAGCGCGATGCGAGACTAACGCTTCTGTCGCGCTTCGATTAATGAACTTTCCCCTGGTACCCAGGCTGCTCGGATGCGGCCTGGGTTCAATTATTTCTTGCAAGCGGCGGGCGCTACACCAGGTCTTTCAGATGGAAGTGAAACTTGCCGAGCTTCCCCCCGTAGTTGCCGGCCGAAATGACCAGCACTCCTTCGGTGGCGGCGGCATACATGGCCGTTTTCATTCCCAGGGCGACGGCCTCTTCGCTGGTACCATCCAAGACAATCTCCAGCACGCAGTTGGCACCTTCGACCACTTGGGATTCGACCCGCCCCCGTAGCGTGGGGCAGTTGGTGTCGGAGGTCGAAGCCCTCAGACTCTTATACTTCGAGCCCACTTTGCTGCCGCTGCGAGCCACGCCGCCGGGAAACGGCGCGATAATATCGGCCAGCGGAGCAAGGGCCTCGATCGCCTGGCGAGCGGCGGTTAGCGCCAACTTTTGATCGACGGCCTGAAAGATGATGTTGCCGCCGGCGACCCCTTTCTCGATGCCGAGCGACTCGACGCAGAAGAATTCGCCATCCATGACGGGAATCCGCCAGTAACGTGTGCCGGCGATGACTTTGCTTTTCTGGAAGCCGTCGCCAAAGTAGCGAAGGGATTTGCCCAGCGGCATCCTTTTTTCAGCCGCAGGTAGACCATCGAAGACGGCCGTCGACGCGCAGGTCATCACGCACTGGCCGACCCGTTTGGTGATGGCTTTGGCCAACGCATCGGCCGAGAAACCAAAGGCCAGCACCGAAGCGCCGGGGCGGCCATCAGGCGATTCGTCTGGGGAAAGGAGTCGTTCGACACCCACTTCGGCGTCGCAGGCTATCACGCTGCTGCCGTAGCCGCAAGCTTCGTGGGTGGCGGCCTGCAGCCAGTGGTCGTCGAAGGCGGTGATAATCAGCCGCGTGTAGACCATGCCGAACGCTTCAGCGAAGGTGTCAACGATCTGCGTGTTGCCAATCTGCACAGGTGCATTCCCCGGGATCTGGATGAATTCGAGACGTTCTATCTTCCCCCGCCTTGCAGGCATTGCCAACCCCGCACCGCCGGCGGGCTGGGTAACCAAATCGTCGCTGGCGATCTACAATAGGGTAACCCATAGCATCTTTCCCTCGCAGAATCTCCGACCTTGATGACGAACGAACAAACGCCCAGGCCCCGCGCCGCCGTGATTGGTGGTGGTATTTCCGGACTTGCCGCCGCGCATCGCCTGATGGAACTCAACGGTTCGCTGGACATTCATGTCTTTGAAGCCGATAGCCGTCTGGGTGGCGTTCTGCAGACGACCCACACCGACGACGGTTACCTGCTGGAAAACAGCGCCGATAACTTCATCACCAACATTCCGTACGCGCTCGATTTGTGCCGCCGCCTGGGAATGGAAGAAGAACTGCTGCCAACCAACGAATCGCTGCGCAAAGCATATGTCGTGCGGCGCGGCAAGCTGTACCCTGTGCCGGAAGGATTCGTCCTGATGGCCCCGAGCAAGATGTGGTCGGTGATTACGACCCCGATTTTAAGTTGGGCAGGCAAGTTGCGGCTGGCCAGAGAGTACTTCGTTCCCAAGCGAGAAGATACTTCCGACGAATGCCTGGAGTCGTTCGTCACGCGTCGCTTGGGGAAGGAAGCGTACGAACGTCTCGTGCAGCCACTGATTGGCGGGATCTATACGGCCGATCCGACGAAGCTCAGTATTCAGGCCACGCTACGGCAATTTGTGGAGATGGAGCGAAAGCATGGGAGCCTGATCAAAGCGGCCCAGCACAATAGCAGCGAGAACGGTAAGAAGAACGAAAGTGGCGCGCGGTACTCGATGTTTGTCGCGCCCAAGCAGGGGATGGGGCGTTTGATCGAGCGGCTGACGCAGCGACTGGCCGGTCAGACGATTCATTTGAACACGCCGGTCTTGGCCGTCGAGAAAACGGACGACCATTGGACCGTGCGAACACCGGATGAAGCGTACACATTCGATGCCGTCGTCATGGCGCTGCCAGCTCCGGCGGCGTCGAAAGTTCTTCATGCGTTTCCCATGTTGGGTGAGAACCTGGAAGCGATTCCGTACGCCGGTTGCAGCGTGGCGATCCTGGCCGTGGATGAGAAGCAGATCGCTCGTCCGATTTCAGGCTTTGGGTTTGTTGTGCCTGAGATCGAACAGCGGAAGATCCTGGCCGGCAGTTTTTCCAGCGCCAAGTTCCCTGGGCGTGCGCCGGACGGAAAGGTGATCATCCGCGTTTTCGTCGGGGGGGCGTGTCATCCGGAACTGGCCGACCTTTCGGACGACGAGATGAAGCAGGTCGTGCTGAAGGAACTGGGGGAACTGATTGGCTTGAGCGGAGAGCCTGAGAAGTTTCTCGTGACGCGGTGGATGGGGAAGATGCCGCAGTATCACCTGGGGCATCTCGACCGGGTAGCGATGCTCGAGGCGGAAGCGGCTCGGCTGCCTGGCTTCCAACTGGCCGGCAATGCGTACCGTGGCGTGGGGGTTCCGCAGTGTATTCAAAGCGGCGAGCAAGCGGCTCAGCGCGTGTGCGATTACCTAAGCGGACGCTAGGTTGATGCTCGATACCTGGCCGTCGAAGAAGTTGATGTCGAGGCCGGCATGTTCGTCTTTGGCTTTCTGCAGTGCGTTGAGCGCTGCTTCGGGGTCGTCGTTGTATTGCCGGGCGAACTCTTGCTGATTGGTAGCGGATTGGATTGCGGCGGTCTGAGCGGCGATTTCGGCGAGCAGGCGTTGGGCTTCTTCCGATTGCTGGAGCAAACCTTTGGCTTGTTGGGCAAACGCGTCAGCGCCGTCGACAGCGATTTCGCCGTTGGGATTGATTCGCAGCTGGAACGAATCAGGCAGCTCTTGTCCTGCTTGATGGAACGTGCGGCGAAGAAGGTCTTCGAGCTCTTCCAGCGAACGGCCGAGCTGGTCCTGGAGTTCGCCTGTGTTGCTGCCCAGCAGACCGCTGGCGGCTAGAAACGATTCAAGCGAGGACTCAGCAGGGGCGGCCGTTTCGGGGTTGGTTTCCCCTTCCCCTTGAAACAGCGAGAAGACCCCAGCGGAAAGTTGCTTCGCCGCTCCGGCCGCCATTGATGCGGCGCCAATTCCTAGTGGTAAAGCGGTCGCAATATTCATCCGCGCATCCCTGCAGTAATGACAGCCCCCCGTCATTCATGATATCGGCCATGCTGGCATGCCGACTTTAACGATTAGTGGGTTTACAAAGGGGGTAGGCTACGGCTGCGGACCAGCGTGGTCAAGAAAAAGAAAAAGTTCCCATTACCTACGATTGCCAGGCAATCCAACCTCTCGCTGGTATCTCAGGATACCCTGCCCCAGAATGAGGTGACTCTTAGGTAATGGGAACAAATTCTATGATTGATAAGCGAATTCCGGAGTTAATGATTGGCGAACCCAATGGTTACTACTACGGGAAGTCGCAATTTTTTTTCTGATAACTTGGTTTATCGAGCAGATTACCCCCCAACTTGAACAGCGTCAAGAAAAATCCCCCAAAAATGGTGTGCTAAGGATGGCCCAAGCGGCACTGCGCTTGGATTAGGGGCCACTAGACTTAGGCTGCTACGAGCGAAGGGTGGAAAGCTTCCACTTCGCGTAGTTGCAGAATATTTCGGTAAAGGTCGACATATTGTCGCGCGGCGTCGTGCCAGCAGAAGCGCGAAGCCGCTTGCTGAAGCAGGCTGGCGTACTCAGGCGACGCGTTATACGTTGTCATGCCGCGATGATAGACGTCGAGCATGTGCTGAGTGTTGAAGTCGTCCCAGTAGAACGCTCGCTGGCCGCCGATCTCTGGCAGGCTCGTACGCCGCGCCAGGAACACAGGCTTGCCGACCGTCATCGCTTCAATCGGCGGCAGGCCGAAACCTTCGGTCAGTGAAGGGAAGACAAATGACTCGCAGTTCTCGTACAGCCACTGACGCTGCTGGTCACTGATAGGTCCCGGAAGCATCACGCGATCCGAGAGTTGTAGCCGCTCGATCGTGCGTCGCATTTCAGCGGCGTATTCGGAATCGTTCTGTCCGGCGATGACCAACTGATGATTGGGTAATTGCTGAATGAGGTCGAGCAGGACGTGGAAGTTCTTTTTCCGGTCGATGATCCCGATGCTGAACAAGTACGGACGGCTGGCGTTGATCCATGCCGGCTGCTCGGCGGGCAGCTTCGATACATCGGGCCGGCCGTTATAGATGACCTGCAGTGGCTTGCCTTGCAGGTCGAAATAAGACTTCACTTCACCGGCGACAAACTTCGAGATGACCGTGACAGCATCGGCGCGTCGAATCAAGCGAGCGATACGACGATGCTCACGCTCGATTTTCGGGCCCTTTTTCTCGCGTAGGTAGTTCAGATCGTGAATCGTCAGCAAGACGCGGGTCTTGGGATTCAATGGAAGGTACTTGGCTTGCTGATGCGTGGCATGCCACAGAGCGTATTCGGGCGCACGCCCTATCTGCGTCCAGCGATACCAACGTTGGAAGATCTCTTTTCGCCAAGGCTTCGCTTCCAAGACATCCGGCGTCCCGAAATCATTCATTTGGGCCGCGGTGACGAAGGGGATTGGTCGCAGGCCGCGGTTGCACATTTCCGTGGTCAACGCATGTCCGAGATTGCGGGCAAATTGCCCCAGCCCGGAACAACAGTTCCGAGACTTCTCGAGATCGAGGACGATACGTGGTGGTGGATTGAGCATGAAGTCGCGTTACCAAGAACGACAGCCTGCGTCGTTCGCCTTTTTCATGAGATAGCAGTGCTGGTGATTTCTTGCAGCTGGCCACCTCGTTGTCTGGAAAAAGGAGGTGCAACATCAATAAATGTTGATGAAATCGCATCTCCCAGACGACGAGAGAGTACCTGTTTCATCGGCGATGTGGAATAGCGATATGAGTCAAGTAATGGGCGACGGTAAGATCCGCAGTATCGGACTGCAATCACAATAACTGTAAGAAGTTAACAACCTGGGCCGGCGAACACCCCCGCACGCTTGGTTCTGCTCTGAAAATAGGGCAGAATAAGACCTTCTACTCGTCCTAGTTCTCTGATTAACCCCCCCTGACATCAACGCTCTCCTGAGGATTTGCCCCTGTGAATATCTACCTGGGAATCGATATTGGTACTTCCGGCACCAAAACTATCGCCATGGCGGAAGATGGATCGATCTTGGCCGATGCCTCTGCTAGCTACCCGGCATCGCATCCCAAACCCCTCTGGAGCGAGCAAGACCCCGAACTGTGGTGGAAAGCAACGGTCAAAACGGTCAAGAAGGTCGTCCAGCTAGCAAAAGCCAAGCCTGAAGATGTCAAAGCGATTGGTCTTTCGGGGCAGATGCACGGATCGGTCTTTCTCGATAAGAACGACCAGGTCATTCGCCCAGCCCTGCTGTGGAACGATCAGCGCACGGCAGCCGAGTGCGCGGAAATCGAATCCCGCGCCGGCGGTCGTAAGAAGCTGATCAAGATGGTGGCCAACCCGGCTCTGACCGGCTTCACCGCTCCCAAGGTGCTCTGGCTGCGGAACAACGAGCCCAAGAACTTCGACCGTCTCAAGAAAGTGCTGCTGCCCAAAGACGAGATCCGCCGCCGCTTGACCGGCGAGTACGCCACCGAGGTGAGCGATGCCAGCGGCATGCTGCTTTTGGATGTCTCGAAGCGGGCCTGGTCGACCGAACTGCTCTCTAAGTTGGAACTCGACCCCGATCTGTTGGGCAAGGTTTACGAATCGGAAGACGTGACCGGCAACCTGACCAAAGAGGCTGCCAGGCAGTTGGGGCTGACAACCGATTGCGTGGTGGTTGGCGGGGCAGGGGACTGTGCGGCCAACGCGCTGGGCAACGGCGTGGTCAAGAAGGGGATCCTGGCCAGCAGCCTGGGAACCAGCGGCGTAATGTTCGTGCATAGCGACGAAATGGCCGCCGATCCGGAAGGACGTTTGCATACGTTCTGCCATGCCGTTCGTGGCAAATGGCACATGATGGGGGTCACGCTATGTGCCGCCGGAACACTGGAATGGTTCGTGCAGAAGTTATGTGCCGAGATGCGCGGGCCACGCGGCAAGAGCGATCCTTACTCGGCGCTGATGAAGGAAGCTGAAGCGATTCCTGCCGGCAGCGAAGGATTGATGATTCTACCGTACCTGGCCGGCGAGCGGACGCCACATGCCGATCCGGATGCCCGCGGATGCTTTATCGGGATCACGCTGAAGCACGAGCGAGCGCACCTCGTCAGGGCCATCATGGAAGGGGTGACTTACTCGCTTCGCGAAAGCCTGGAAGTGCTGGACCAGATGAAGATCCCTGTTCGCCAGGTCCGCGCCGGTGGTGGTGGTGCCAAGAGTGCGTTCTGGCGACAGATGCAGGCCGATGTATTTGGCAAAAAGGTTGTTAAGCTGAATGCAGAGCAAGGGCCTGCGTTTGGTGTCGCCTTGTTGGCGGCGACCGGTGCCGGTGCTTATAAGAACATTCAAGAGGCCTGTGCGGCGACGATCAGCGAAGTGGCGGAAACGACGCCTGATCGCGCGGCGAAGAAATACTACGATAAGGCGTTCCCGGTGTATCAAGATCTGTATCGGTCGCTGAAAGCGGACTTCAAGAAGCTGGGGAGCCTCGGCGACTGATCTCGTTTGAAATGAGGTGGCGACATGACGTGCCGATTTTACCGCGAGCAGGAGGTAAGCCAACTGCTCGACATGGCCACGGCCATTGAAGTGGTTGACGAAAGTTTTCGACAACTCGGTACCGGTGGAGCCGAAAACATTCCGCGGCATCGCGCACGCGCCCCAGGTTTCGTCCTGCATGGTATGCACGCGGCGGCTGAATACCTGGGGACCGCCGGGTGGAAGATGTACACCACCACGCGGATCGGGGCGAAGTTCATGGTCGGTATCTACGATATCGACAGTGGTCAGATGATCGCACTGCTCGAGGCCGACAAACTCGGCCAGATGCGCACCGCCGCTTCATCCGCGGTCGGGGCTCGTTATCTGGCCAGGAAGCCGGTAACGCAGCTGGGCCTGTTCGGTACCGGTTGGCAGGCCGAGTCGCAGTTGGAAGCGATGGCGACCGAGTTTCCCCTGACGCAGGCCTTCGTCTACTCGCGCGATCAAGAGAAACGCGAGTCGTTCGCCGATCGCATGTCGGAAAAGTGCAAAATCGAAATCGTACCGGTGCATGACCCACGCGATGCGGTGGAAGATCTACCGCTGGTCATCACCGCCACCACCAGCAAGCATCCCGTCTTCGATGGCAACCAGTTGGCCGAAGGGGCTTTGGTGTGCGCGATGGGGGGCAACTGGGCCTACAAGCGAGAGGTGGATGTCGTCACGATCCGCCGCGCCGACAACTGGGTGTGCGACTCGATCGAGGCCTGTCAGGGAGAGGCTGGCGATTACCTGCTGGCTCAGGAAGAAGGCTACTTCGACTGGGACGCTGCCGTTTCGCTCTCGGACGTAATCGCCGGGACGGTCATCGGCAGAAACAATGCCGACAGCATTGTGGTGTATAAGACGGTGGGCCTGGCCGTTCAGGACGTGGCGCTGGGAACGAAGTTTCTGCAGCGCGCAGCGGAAGTGCCGGGATTGGGAACCGACTTGCCGTTCTAGCGAATCTCTTTCGCGGGGTTTTGGGGGACTTCCGCGACCGATTCTTTGGGCTGAGCTGGCTCGGGAGGCGTCTGCTCGGTTTCCGCCGAAATCGATTCTGCTGCCGCGACGCGCAGTTGAACTTCCGATGCGTAGCGTGTCGCTGGCCGGCTGCATTGCAGCTCGGGGCGAATCAGGAACTGGCCTGCTTCTTTGGTCTCGACCGTGACCGTCAAGCGAACGCTTTGGCCGGCTTCGATGGTCAATGGATCGAACAACGCTTGCCCCGGGGCGATGCGTCCGGTGTGCCCTTCGACTTGGATTGGCTCGATCCCTTCCGACATGTTGACTACGGCCTGAACCAGGTCGCTCGGCTTGTCGCTCAGGTTGGTGATCTCGATGCCGTATTGGACGGGCTTACCTTGGATGACGGTAGCTGATGGGGTGAAGATCTCCATCTTCAACGCGTCGACGGGATGCTGCATCTTCTCGGAGGCGAATTGCGACTTCACTTCTCGCTTGACCGGTTCGGTAGCCGCGACCTGTGGGGCGGGCGGCGCGGGGAGCGCGGTCCAGGTCACTTCAACCGAGTCGCTGGCGATCGATTGCAGCAGCTTCCAGTCTTCAGCCGTCACCAACAGCGAGTTGGCGGCCGGGACCTGGTTTTCGGTATCGATCACGACGGCAACCTCGCCGAGCGAGAGCTTGGTGACACCTTCGATGGTTTCAGCGTTCAGCTTGGCGTTTTCAGGAATGGTGATCGAATGCTGTCCGATGGCCATGTGTCCGGCGTAAAGCTGGCCGACAGCCACGCGAATCGATTTCGAAGGCAAGTCAACATGCAGGGTGATGGGGCCTTCGAGCACTTTGATCGAGTCCCCAGGCGTTGGGTTGTAGTCGTCGGCCCACTGGTTGATCGATCGCAGGAAGCTTTCGGGGATGTTGTGCTCTTGGGAAACTTCTTCCAGGCTCATGCCTGGGCGAAAGGTCAACGCTGGCTTGGCCAGATGCTTGTTGGGAGCGAAGATCACGGTCTTGGCGAGTTCGTTTCCTTTGGCCAGGACTTGTTCGCGCTGAGGATCGGTGAGATCTTCGCGATAGGCCAGGCGTTGAATCTGAGCGAGTGCGGTAGCCCAGGTGAATCCGGCTTCCGATGCTTCGATTTCGGCCCAGGCATCTTCAAAGGAAAGGGCCTGTGGCGTGATGTCTTGGGGTGCTGGGGCTTCCGCTTCAGGGGCCGGCGTGCTGACGGTTTGGGTAGCGGCATCCGCCGAGAAGCGACTGCCCGGATTGGTAGCCGGGGTGTTGGCAGAAACGGGGATCACCGGAAGCGAGTCAGGCTGCTTTTCGAGCACGGGGTTCGCAACGAACTGGTCGGCCGGCTTGGCTTGTTCGGTCGTCAGGACCGTCGGCACTTCCTGGACGCTTATCTGGCTGCGATTCTCGGCGAGTTCCGCAAATGCTTCTTCCGAGAACAGCGGTGCCGTGTCGGGACCTTTGGCTTCACCTGAAGGAGATGAGGCCATTTGATTGCGGTAGATCACGTAACCGTTGTACGCAACACAGACTAAAAGTCCCACGATCAATAGATTACGAAGTACGGACACGGCATCCTCGGCTGGAGCGAGTTTTATCGAAATAATTGCGCAAGTTGGTGTGCTGTATCAAATTCTCAAAAGTGCATCCAGACCAATTGGGGGAGAAATTGCCGGCAAATTCGGACGAGCCTGCCCCAGGCCGATAAAATCCATGGCAGGAAATGGCATCTTCTTCTAGGATTAAGGTGTTAACGATCACTTCTCCTTCCTTGCCAACCGGTGAGCATGCACCGACCTGCCCCTACCGCCGACTGGTCTTCGCCAAAGTTGCCTGACGGAGAAGGTGCGCTAGCAGAGCCAGCACATCACGAAAGTTCCTCGGGGTGGCTTCGCTTTGAAACGATCCAAAACTCGGCTTCGTTTCTGGTGTCGCTGATTTTTCATTTCTCGCTGGTCATGCTGTTGGCCATGTTCACGATCATCGATCCGCCGACCAAGCAGATTGAACTGGTGATGGTCGAGCCTGAGGTGGAAGACCGCGAGCGTCCGCTGGAGATCGAGCTTGACGAGTCAGAGAAGATCGCCAAGGAAATGACCCTTGCCAATCTGACCACCCCCGAGCAAGGGATGGAAGGAATGGTCGAGGCATCGCTCAAAGCACCTCAACTGGAATTGCCACCGACTGAGTTCGCCAACGCCCCCCTGGTGGCGCTGCAAGCCGAGGCCTTTCTGACCAAGGATGTCGATTCGCTCATCGAAGACATGCCGGTTGGGACGGTCGGCTCGGTGCAGGCCGTCGTTGGTGACTACCAGGAAGCGATGGATCAGATCTCGCAAGAGTTGATCTGGATGCTCTCCAAGAACAAGGTTCTGGTCGTCTGGCTGTTCGATCAGTCGGAAAGCATGAAGGATGACCAGGCGAAGATTCGTCAGCGAATTCATCGTATCTACGCGGAAGTGGGACTCAGCGAACATGCCAAAGGGGATGCGTTGACCACCGGCGTGGCGAGTTTCGGGCAAGGTTTCCAGCTGCATACCAGGGCCCCCACGGCCGATCCTGAGGAAGTGGACGAGGCGATTGCCGCGGTGCCGATCGATCCGTCGGGCGAAGAGATGTTCAGCTCGGCCGTGGCCGAAGTGCTGACGCTGCATCGCCGCTATGCCAAGATCGCCGATCGCAAGATCGCGCTGATTGTCGTGACTGACGAAAGTGGCAACAGCGATGACAATGAAGGCCGCCTGGAGAAGGCGATCTCGATTGCCCGGGCGACTGACACGCGGGTATTTATCCTGGGACGCGAAGCGGTCTTCGGGTATCCGTTTGCCCACGTGCAGTGGATGCATCCCGAAGAAGGAACGATCCATCTATTGCCGGTCGATCGCGGACCGGAAGCGGCATTGATTGAACAGCTACAGACCGATGGTTTCGGCAAGCGGACCGATGCGCTGACCAGCGGTTTTGGCCCGTTCGAGCAGGTCCGCATGGCCAAAGAAACCGGCGGTATCTTTTTCATGCTGCCTGGCGAAGAAGCCAACATCAACAACGCGATCGATCGTCGCTACGAACCTAAGACGATGGACATGTATCGTCCGAACCTGAGTTCACGGATGGAGCAGGTCGGCGAGGTGAAAAACGATCCCTTGAAAACGCTGGTTACCAAGATCATCTACGACCTGAATCCGTATCAGGAAAGCGTGGCGGACGTGATCGAGATTCAGCAGGTTTTCAGTGGTGACTTGCAGCGGTTTCGCCAACAGGTACGTCAGCAGCAAGCCAAGATGATCACCTATATCACGTACCTGGACCGAGCGATCGAAGCGGCGGAGAACAATCGTAACCTGCGAGACGACTCGACCTCGCTGCGTTGGAATGCCAACTACGATTTGCTATATGGTCAGCTGTTGGCCTATCGAGCACGCGCGTTTGAATATGGTGCCTACCTGACGAAGTTCGCGGATAACCCGCCGGCTCCGCCGCAAATGCCGGCGTACATGGAGTTCCGCGGTTGGCGATTGGCCACGACCGACGAGCTATCGGCCCCAGACAAGACGGAAGCGGACATCTCTCTCTCGCGAGATGTGCTGCAGTTTGTCATGCAAGAGCACGCAGGAACCCCGTGGTCTACACGCGCCAGCTGGGAGATCAAACGTGGTTTTGGTGTGAAGCTGGAACCGATCTTCTTCGATACCCGCCGCATCAATCGCCCGCGGCCCGGCCCTCCGGGCGGACCACCACGGATGCCGGTGCAGATCCCGAAGCTCTAATTCGAACTGCACCCGAATTTGTTAGCTGAGCTGCGAGATGGCTTTCCAAAGTTTCGGCGGAGACATGGGCAGCTTGAACATGCGTGCCCCGCACGCGTGATAGATGGCCGATTGCACGGCTGCCGGGGGAGGCACGATCGGCGTTTCCCCTACACCGCGCACACCGTAAGGATGATCGGGGTTGGGGACCTCGACGATGATCGTATCGATCATTGGCAGGTCGTAGCACGTGGGCATGCGATAGTCTAGCAGCGAGGCGTTGGCCATCGTGGCGTCGTCGCGATAGAAGTATTCTTCATTGAGAGCCCAGCCGATGCCCTGTACGGCTCCCCCTTGAAGCTGTCCTTCGACGTAGCTGGGATGAATGGCCTTGCCGGCGTCTTGAATGGCCGTGTAACGAAGGACACGCACCTTGCCGGTCTCGGGATCGACTTCGACGTCGCAGATATGCACGCCGAAACCGTTGGTCGAGACATCCTTCGAGATCGAAGCCCTGCCGACGACCGGCTCGCCGATCTCGGGTAGTTGCTCGGCAAGTTCGCGGAAGGTGATCTTCTTGTTATCGCAGCCGACAAAAGTGCCACTGTCGAAGCGAACGTCTTCCACGTCGCATTCCCAGAGCGTGGCCGCTCGCTGGCAAAGCTGTTTGCGTAGATCGAGTCCCACTTCATAGGCAGCCAGCCCGGTGGCAAATGTGGTGCGGCTTCCGCCGGTGACGTCGGTGTAGCCGACGCTATCGGTGTCGACCACCTTGGGGTGAACGTCTTCCGCGGCAATGCCCAGCGTTTCGGCTAGCTGCATGGCGATCGACGTGCGCGTGCCGCCGATGTCGGTTGAACCTTCCAGCAGGTTGACGGTGCCGTCGGAGTTGACCGTGGCCGAGACACTCGACTTCAGGCCGATGTTGAACCAGAAGCCGGCGGCGATGCCACGGCCGCGGTGTTTGCCTTCCAGCGGTGTGTTCCAGTGGTCGCTGTTCTTGGCAGCTTCCAGGCACTCGATCAGGCCGACTCGCGGATAGATCGGGCCATCGACTCGGCGTGTTCCTTCCTTGGCGGCGTTCTTCAGACGCAGCTCAAGAGGGCAGATGCAAAGCGTATCGGCCAGTTCGTTCATGACCGACTCGAACGCGAACGCGGCCTGCGTGGCACCCGGCGCGCGGTAGGCCTGGGTCTTGGGTTTATTCAAGCAGACGTCGTAGCCATGCACCCGGGCATTGGGCAGCTCGACGCAGCTGAAGACGCACATGCAGCCAGGTCCGATCACGCCGCCAGGGTAGGCTCCGGCGTCGTAGGCCAGGTAAGCATCGCCAGCAACAAGCTTGCCCTCTTTAGTCGCACCGATCTTGATTTTCATGTACGAACCCGGCGTGGGGCCGGTGGCTTCCAGAACCTCGTCCCGCTGCATGACCATCTTCACCGGTCGACCACACTTGCGGCTCAGCAGTGCCGCCACGGGTTCCAGGTAAACGGCGATCTTGCCGCCGAATCCGCCACCAATTTCGCACGGGGTGACGGTGACGCGGGAAAGAGGGATTTGCAGAAGCTCGGCGACCTGCTGGCGACAGGTAAAGGAACCTTGTGTGGAGGTCCAGATCTTGAGTTTGCCATCTTCGTTCCAGAGAGCGATCGAATTGTGAGGTTCGATGTAGCCTTGGTGGACCGTGGCCGTTTTGAACTCGCGCTCGATGACAACATCTGCCGATGCCAACGCGGCTTCGACGTCCCCTTGCTCGAACTGAAGATGCGTGGCGATGTTGGTTGGTTTGTCTCCCTTGGCACCCATGTAATCGGTGCGCAGGTCTTCGTGCAGAATCGGCGCGTCGTCCTGCATCGCATCCTGCACCCACAGCACGGACGGAAGCGTTTCGTACTCGACCTTGATCAGCGACAACGCCTCTTCGGCGATGTGAACATTGCGAGCAGCGACGGCCGCGATGGCATGCCCTTTGTACAGGGCCTTGTCGATGGCCATGCAGTTCTCGCTCAGGTCGGCCAGGTTGACTGCCCCTTCGCCGAGGTGGGCGATCTTGTCCTTCAAGTGCGGCCAATCTTCGCCCGTGATGACAGCGAGAACACCATCGAGGGCCTGGGCGGCAGAGGTATCGATCGACAAGATCTTGGCGTGCGCGTGAGGGCTACGCAGGATCTTGCCGTGTACCATGTCCGGAAAATGGACGTCGTTGGTATAGATGGCCCGGCCGGTGACCTTGTCGGTTCCGTCATGGCGGATTGGTCGCGTGCCCAGAACCTTGTACTTCTTGTCGCTATAGGAAATCGGAGATCCGTTCATGGTGGGCTTTCCTATTGTTGCTGCTGGGCTTGCTGTTGATTGGTTTGGTTTGGCTGCGGGTTCTGCTTGGGCGTACTGCCTGCCTGAATGCGTTCAGAGGCAGCTTGAACGCTGCGGACGATCTTGTCGTATCCGGTACAGCGGCAAAGGTTGCCGGCCAGGGCAAAGCGAATTTCTTCTTCGCTGGGATTGGGCTTCTTATCGAGTAAGGCCTTGGCCGCCACGATGAAACCCGGCGTGCAGATACCACATTGCAACGCCGCTCCTTCCAAGAAGCATTGCTGAATGGGATGTAGTTCGCCCCGGTTGGCGATCCCTTCGATGGTGGTCAGCTCGCGACCTTGTACTTCGACCGCCAGCACAATGCAGCTGTTGACCGGCTCGCCGTCGAGCAGCACAGTACACGCGCCGCAGTTGCCGTTGTTGCAGCCTTCCTTGGCACCGGTCAGTTGCAGCGAGTCTCGCAGCACTTCCAGCAAGCTCTGCCGCGGCTCGCAGAGGAAATCGTAGTTCTGGCCATTGATCGTGGTCGAGATGGCCATTTTCGCAGGGGCTTTACCTGGCATGGTGGGACTTTCCCGTAGAGGTGGATCAGCGTGGATGATGGGAGACGACCTGGCCAGCGGCGCGAAGCAGGGCCGTGTGAAGGGTTCGTTTAACAAGCACGTAGGTCAGCTGCTGGCGGAATTCAATCGTGCCACGCATGTCATTGATAGGGGTTGCCAAGGTGGCTGCCTGGCGAGCAACGTCTTCGATTAACTCGTCGCTCGGAGTCTGGCCGATCAAGGCATCTGCCGGCTGAGTGGCCAAGATCGCTTTGGGGCCAACGGCACCCAGCGCGATACGAGCGGTGGCGATCGTGCCGTCGTCGGCAAGTTCGATGTAAGCGCCGGCACTGGCAACGGCGATGTCCATTTCGTAGCGCGGAATGAAACGTTCGTAGGCGGAACCAGACGTTGGCCCCAGCGGCAGAAGCTTCAGCGAAACGAGTAGTCCTTGGCCATTCATGACATTCTTGCCAGGTCCGGTGCAGAACTCGCTGACGCAGCAGGTTTGCGTGCCGGTGGGTGTCGCGTACTCGACTTCGGCCCCTAAGGCCAATAGGGCCGGTACGCTGTCGGCAGCCGGGGAAGAGTTGCACAGGTTACCGCCAATGGTCGCGCGAGATTGGATCTGCCAGCCACCAATGATTTGGGCCGCATCCAGCAGTGCCACGTAAGGGGCCGCTGGCTCGCTATGCAGCAGCTGCGAGCAGGTTACGGCGGAACCCAGGCTAAGACCACCGTCAGCGGTCGTTTTCAACTGGGTAAGTTCCGGGATCTGTTTGATATCGATTACATGATCGGCATGTCGCAGGTTCTCGCGCAGTTGAACCAGCACATCGGTTCCACCGGCCAACAGCACCGACTTTCCATCGGTGGAAGCGAGAAGCTCAACTGCTTCGTTGACACTACGGGGCGCATGGTACGTGAAAGCTTGCACGCGAACTCCGTTTCTTGACAGAGAAGGTTGGGGCGAAGGAGCAGGGCAGGGGCCACCGCTGGTCATGGTTCGCCCTCAATATCGAGGGTTCCCGATCGAGTGTCAAGCAAACGAACTGGCCGTGAGAAAGATCGAGCGACTACTCGTCGTCGTTGATCAGGAAGCGGGCCGAAGAAAGACCGTAACGCTTTTGATTGGCTTCTTCCCGTGATATGTCCGAGGCGGCGATCTCGTCTTGCTGGATGGGGAGCTCGATCATCGTGGCGTTGGCGGTTGTATAGTCGTCTGCGTAGCCCATCTGCTGCCGGTAGTACTGGTCGGTCATGGGAATCGGATCGCTTTGGGTCACACCCAAAAGACACGCGACATCGAGCATGGTGCCGGCAATGAAGCGGCCAGGGCCGAGAACCGCATTGAAAAACATGAGCGAGCGATTCCAGTCGTCGGAGATATGAAAGGGATCGTCGACCATTCCACCCACCCAGCCGAGGTTGTCGGTGTTGGCCTCAGGAATAAAAAAGAAGGCCAGGCCGACATAGATCAATGCTATTCCCGCAGCGACCACTACGCTGTGCCAGCCAGTCAGGGGCAAAAAGTGGAAGGGGAGCCAAAACAGCCCGGCGGCCATCAACGAGGCAGCAATCAGCTTGAAGAAGACAACCCACTCGTTTCGCTGGGCGACGTGCTCGGTATTGAGCTCGACATTGCCAACGGGCTGGGGATCGTACTGTTCGCACCAATATTCGTAAAAGCTCATTGCGTACCGGTCATCTGAGGGGGCACTGGGCTTGGCGGTCGGACGGCAATGTAAACCTATCCCACAAATGGCGGAGAGGTGGAGAATTGATCGTTTTTGAGAAGGAATCTCAATCCGGCCAAAAGTTGTTTTTTTCGGCCTGGAGGAGGGGAATTTTGATTTCGGGAAGATTACCATGGTGCGGATCGGGCGGAATCGATCGATTTTGCCAATTGCATGTTTAGCCTGCTTGTGCTGGAGTTTGTTGAAATGAAGCGATTTATGCTCGTGATGATTGGGTTGTTGTCGGTGACCCTGCTCAGTGGTGTTGCCGTAGCGGATAAGGGCAAAGATTCCAAGTACAGCACCGAAGAGATCATGAAGAAGGGCTTCAAGGGTGGTCTGGTCGCTAAGGTCGCCAAGGGCGAAGCCAGCGAAGAAGACCAGAAGCTTGTGATCGAGATGCTGGAATCGTTGGCGAAGAATCCTCCTCACAAGGGAAGCGAAGAAAGCTGGAAGGAAAAGACCTCCGCTTTGTTGGCAGCCGCCAAAGACACCGTCGAAGGTAAAGAAGGCGCTGACGCCAAGTTGAAGAAGACGATGAATTGCAAGGCTTGTCACGACGAGCACAAATAAGCAATCAGCAACAAGTTTATTGAGATTCGGGATAGGGCCCTGGGCGATGTTTGCCGAGGGCCCTATTTCATTGGTTGCGAATCTTTGCGGTGTGCTGTAGCCTAAACGGATTACCTCGCTTCTATTCCCCCCGCTATAGCCTAAGGAAATTGTTCTCCATGAATCGTTTTTGGATTCTCGGTATTGTTCTGCTTGCCCTTCCGCTTTGTGTCGGATGCCCGACGAGCACTCCTACCGATGTCCCCGAAGGGAATGGGGGAGCGGCCGCCGCACCTAAGCCAGAAGCAGACGATCCGGAAGCGGTGGCAACGCTGGAGAAATTGGGGGGCAAGCTGACCAAAGATGGCAACGGCAATGTCACCCGCGCTGACTTCTCGGCCGTGGTGGTCGAGGATGACAACGTCTTTCAGCCGATCGAGAAGCTCAAGCAGCTTCAGGTCGTTAAGTTCTACGGCGCTGAAATCACGGACAAAGTCACTTCGTTCATGAAGGAACTGACCGAGCTTCGCGACGTCGATTTCTCGAACTGCGTGATCACGGACGACGGCATTGCCAACCTGACCAACTCGAAGAACCTGAGCGTGTTTGGTCTTCGCCGAAACAATATTTCCGATAAGTCGTTGGAGATCATCGCGACTAGCTTCCCCAAGGTTCGTAACCTGGACGTGCGTTACTGCAATGTTGGTGACGAAGGGATGAAGTTTGTCGCCCAGATGAAGGACTTGGAAGTTCTGCGTACCGAAGGCGCTTTTATCAGCGACGAAGGAATGGCCCACCTGGCTGGCCTGACCAAGATGCGTTTCTTGAACTTGCGTGACAAGAAGATCACCGATAAGGGGATGGCGTACCTGTCCGGCATGAAAAACCTGGAAACGCTGGAACTGAACGAAGTGGCTTGCTCGAACGAAGGGCTGTCTTACATCAAAGATTGCGTGAAGCTGAAGAAGCTGCACCTGTTCCGCACTAAGGTCACCGACGACGGTATGCAGTACCTGACCGAGATGAAGGACATGGAAGATCTGAAGTTCCGTCAATCGCAGGTTCGTGGCGAGCAGATGGAAAAGCTTAAAGGGATGACCAAGCTGAAGGACCTGGACGTCAGCGAAACCCCGTTTACTGACGACGGCGTGGCCGTGGTTGCGACGTTTGAAAATCTGGAGTCGCTCAATCTCTGGAACACATTCATCACCGATGACGGGCTCGCTCCGATCAACAACCTGAAGAAGCTGAAAGATCTGGATCTGCAAAACTGTGCCCTCAGCGATGCCGGCGTGAAGCACCTGGAAGGGATGACTTCGCTGACCAGCTTGTCGCTGAAAGAGAACAGTTCGATCTCGGACGAATCGATTCCAGTCATCAATACGCTCACCAACTTGAAGACGTTGACTCTGAACTTCACAGGCATCTACGACGACGGCGTCGACAAGCTGAAAGAAGCCAATCCGAAGCTGGAAGTGAGCTTCTAAGCTTTAGGGCATCGCCAACAGAAAAGCCTCTGTGGTATTGGTTCACAGAGGCTTTTTTTATGCGCTAAGCGTCTGCTTTCTTTCTCAGCGTTCGCAGGGCGCGGTGCGTGATCCGCTGGGTGTGCTTCGAGTTGGTCTCAGAGAGCCAGCGATCGCAAAGGTTTTCGACAAAGTCTGGCCGCGTCTTGCTGGCATCGTTCAGCCAGTTCGCGACCGAGTCTTGCACGTACTTGGTTTCATCTTCACGGCAATACTCGAGCAGCGGCTCGGCGATCTCCGGCTGCTGTTTCAGTGCCGAGATATGCTTCGTCCAAACGCCGCACGGCCGAGAGAGCTCGATGGCGAATCGCCGCATGAGGTAGTTCTTGTGCTTGGCAAATGGATGCAGCTTCTCGATCTGCGAGACGATGCCATCGGCCGCTGGGACGCGAACAGACATCCACGCAATTTCTCGCACGCCCATGTTCGCATCGGTGGCAAACAGCTTGGCTCGCTTCAGCCGCTGGGCGAACGTTAACTTCGCGTTGGCGGCATCCATGTAGGCAGCCCAGTTGCGAAGGATATCGCTGGGGTGCTTGGCCAATTGCTCGTAGACGGTTTCCCGGTGGGCGTTACCTTCAAGCGAGGCGTGAAAGACTTTGCCCGTCTCAGCGAGTCGCTGCATGACTCCTTCGCCGGATAACTTTTTGATCGCGGCAGCGATCTGTTTCGCCGGCGCGTCATCGAGAGCGAGCTGCGACCTGGTGTGGCGAAACAGCTTGGAGTGATCGACAACGAGAAACTCGACCAGGTTGACCGTTTCGATCTCGCCCCGGTTGAGCGCCGCCACGACGTTCGACGGAATCTCGCTCCGTCGAACGGCACCTTTGCGGGCTTTTAAGACTTCGAGATCAGCCACAGCATGGCCTCTTTCGCTTAGCTACCGACGGTCGAATCGAACACGCGGACCGATTCCCAGTTCTCTTTGTTTTCTTCAATGAACTGGAGATGACGCTCGGCGACCTGGTAGGCGTTTTGCGATTCGAGCGAATCGAAAATCACGTGAAGCGCTACCTGGAAGGCGCGGTCGTTGACGGGACGATTCAGTTCTTCGGTCAAGACGCCAGCGGCAAAGAAGACGCAGCCAGGGTGACCGGAAAGGTATTTCTGGCAAGCCTTGACCAGCTTCAGTTGGGCCTCCGGCGACTTGTCTTTCAGCGTGAAGTAAACGTTGTGGGCGATCTGCGTCAAATTTTCCATGGCAGGCAATCGTCTTCTCTAGCGAACATTAGGGGGATTTCGTCAAGCAGTGCAATGTACCTAGCCGTCTGGCCGATCACAACGCAGGCGCATGAAAAAGGCCGTGGTCATGACCACGGCCTCGGTTGTTTGTCAAACGCTGGGCGAATTGAAACTAGTCATTCCCACGGCGGCGTGAAGTGCCGATCCCGGCACGTTCCAGCAGCGACTTGCCGAGGATCTCTTCGGCAACGTTCACTTCTTCTGGTGGTGGTCCGGTAGCACCCAGTTCGATCGGATCGTATTGCAGTTCGTACTCGTGCTTGGCAATCGAGATCGTGCTGCCTGGATCGATTCGCTTGTCGGTGTCGCGTACCCGCTTTCCGTTTACTTTCGTGCCGTTGCGGCTGTTTTGGTCTTCGACGAACCAATAGCCTTGTTTGATATAGAGCTGACAGTGATTGCTGGAGACATTGGCGAAGCGTAACACGACGTCGTTCGACTCGCGGCGGCCCACCAAAAGGGTCTTCTTGAGCAGAGGAATCGGATCTCCCCCGCCAACGGGGATTAGCTCCCCATATTTCTGGGACATTCAGGTGCCTCGTTCCGGTTGTGGCTAGATGATATGCCTAAAATTGATAAGAATGGCCACTCTCACTTTATCAGTTCCTTAACATGAGTCAATATTCATCAACAAGGTTTGATGTGTCTGTTTCGGTAGAACACGGGTGGCGCGAGGCGGGGCTTCGTTACTATGCCTACAGTTGGTATCTTCGGCAGCGTTTTGGCGAGCGCATCCAGAAGGTAAGTCTCGACGCGAAGTTCACCTGCCCGAATGTTGACGGCACAGTGGCCAAGGGGGGGTGCACGTTTTGTGACAACCGCAGCTTCAGCCCCAGCCGCCGCGAGCCCATCCGCGATATTACCGATCAGCTGGCCAACGGCATGACTCGGCTCAAGCGGCGGTATAAGGTCGATAAGTTCATCGCCTACTTCCAGCCAGCCACCAACACGTACGCATCGGTAGATCGACTCCGTCCGCTGTACGAACAGTCGATCGATCACGAAAAAGTGGTCGGTCTCAGCATCGGGACGCGGCCTGACTGTGTCGGGCCAGACGTGATGGACCTGCTGGAGGAGTTTGCCGGGCGAACCTATCTGACGGTCGAGTACGGCATGCAAACGATTCACGATCGCTCGCTCGATTGGATGAATCGCGGCCATCATCACGACGCCACCGTCGATGCGATCGAGCGTAGCCGCGGGCGTGGTTTCGAGATCTGTTTGCACGTGATTCTGGGCCTGCCGCACGAATCGCATGAAGACATGATGGCAACCGCCGCGGAGGTTGCCCGGCTCGATATTGATGCCGTAAAGATCCACAATCTGTACTGCGTGAAGAACACGAAGATGGCCGACCAGGTTGCTTACGGCGAAGTGAAGCTGATGGAGCGGCAAGACTACATCACCACGCTGGTTGACTTTCTGGAACGCATTCCGGCCAACGTGTTGGTCGAGCGAACCATCGGTGACGCGCCGCCTGACTATTTTGTGGGACCGAGTTGGTGCCTGGACAAGTCGGCCGTGCTGCGAGCGATCGATGACGAGCTAGTCCGCCGCGATACGTGGCAAGGAAAGCTGTGCGAATCGAGTTAGAGTATCGATCACGCTTCGCGAGTCATCGCGCATAAAAAAGACCCGAGTGGATCGGTAAGCCGGGTTCTGTCCTGTAGCGAACTACAGGGATAGTCATTCCTCTACGGCGTGAATTGCTCCACGTCTCTAGCAGCGTACCCGGCGGTAGATGACGGGCCGGACGAGCCCGTGTCGTGCTGCAAGCAACACGAATTCCGCCTGTTTGCCTTGCTCCGGGTGGGGTTTACCAAGCCAACTGAGTCACCTCAGCTGCTGGTGCGCTCTTACCGCACCATTTCACCCTTACCGTTCCCCGAGGGGACTTAGGCGGTATCTTTTCTGCGGCACTTTCCCTGATCTCACGACCGGTCGACGTTATCGACCACCCTGTCCTGTGGAGCCCGGACTTTCCTCCCGCTGGCGGCCAAAATGACGTCAGCCGGCGACTATCTGATCCACTTGAGTCAATGCTTAGCATAGGTGAGCGGCCTGAAATTGGCCACGTACCTGGCCTCAAAGTGATCCTATAACGACGGAAGTCGGGGGAAAAAGTTCGTTCATCTATGGAAATTTCCCGCGAAAACATCCTCTGAATTCATTAGAATATCAACTCGGACCCTCCTCATACTCCTCCTTTTCTCGGGACAACTTGCATGATGCGCGCGATGCACCTTTCTGTTGGGCTGGCTGGCCTTCTCGTTGGTATGGCTTTGGTTTCTGCGGCCGATGCGCAACAGCGCGTGTACGAGCTACGCACCTATACGACCAACGAAGGAAAGCTAGAGAACCTGCATGCCCGGTTCCGCGATCACACGATGGAACTGTTCGAGAAGCAGGGCATGCAAAACCACATTTATTGGGTTCCCACCGAAGGGGAAGGGGCTGATAACACGCTCGTTTACATCATTTCGCACGAAAACCGCGATGCCGCCAAAAAGAGCTGGCAGGGCTTTCTGAGTGACCCAGACTGGAAGAAGGTCGCCGCCGAATCGGAAAAGGATGGTAAAATCCTGGCGAAGAAGCCGGATGCCGTTTACATGGAACCGACCGACTTCTCGCCGCAAAATTTTGAATCGGCCGACGAGCCAAGGCTGTTCGAGCTACGTAAATACACCACGGCAGAGGGTCGTTTGCCAGCTTTGCTGCAGCGGTTCCGCGATGGTGAGTTGAAGCTGTTCGAAAAACAGGGGATGACCAACGTTGCTTATTTCACCCCGGTCGAAATGCCGAATACATTGATTTATGTCGTTGCCCACAAGGATGCAGCGGCGATGAAGAAGGCCTGGGACGGTTTTCGCAACGATCAAGAGTGGCAACAATTATGGGAGCAATCGACTAAGGACGGAAAGATTGTGATCAAGGTTGATCGCCAGGTCTTACGTCCCGTGGATTACTCGCCTATGAAATAATTAGCAGAAGATGCCCCCCCAGAATATCGGGAAAAGGGGGTGGCAGAAATCTCGTTCTCAGGCAGAATTAAACCAGTAGCGTCTTTTCTCCGGGATTGTCAGACTTGGTCTGGCGACCACTAGCGAAGGTTCACGAGCAGATGAAGATAGGATTTCGCTGCCGTCATTGCCATCAAAAGCTGACTATCTCGGTATCCGCCGCAGGGAGTCGTCAAAAGTGTCCCCGCTGCCTGGAAGAAATCGTCGTTCCTGCCCCTCCTTCGCAGCCATCGAACGATCACCCCGGAGCCACACAGCACCGGGGAGATCCGCTCAGCGAAGCGACGTCGACTGAAACGTGGAAGTCCACGCCACAGCGTACGCTACGGCTCCCTACGCAGCGTGCCGAGCACTTCGAGAAGTGTTCGCCCCTGAGCGTTCCGAGCTTTCCCGAAGACGGTTTGCGGATTCTTAAGTCGTTCGGGCCACCGGTCGAAAAGACCAAGCCCACATGGACCTACAAGCTGGGCGTGGCGGTGGTGGCGCTGGTGATGATCACGTTGCCGCTGATCTATTTCACGTTTGTCGGCAGCATCTGTTACGCGACTTATTGGTACTTCTCCCAAGGTCAGTACTGGCTGTTTCCTGGCATGGTGGGGCCGCTCCCTTACTTCGTGGGAACAGCGATCGCGACGATTAGTAGCGTAGTGGTTTTCTTTCTGCTCAAGCCAATCCTCGCGCGTCCTGCGAACGTGGCCCGAACGCGGAGCATTACCTCGCAAAGCGATCCAATGCTGTTCGCGTTTGTCTCGCGCGTGTGCGATGTGGTCGGCGCGCCGTTTCCCTCGCGAATCGATGTCACGTACGACGTCAACGCATCGGCCAGTTTTCGCTCGGGCCTGGGAAGCATCCTCAAAGGGAACGACCTGGTTCTGACCATCGGTGTGCCGCTTGTCGGCTCGTTGACCATGCGGCAGTTCGCTGGTGTACTGGCCCACGAGTTCGGGCACTTCGGCCAGGGAACCGGGATGCGGCTGACCTATATCATTCGTTCGATCAACGAATGGTTTGCGCGGGTTGTCTTTCAACGCGATGAATGGGACAGGTGCCTGGACATGCTGTGCGGGCCCGAGTTCCTGCCGTTGTCGGTCATTACCTGGCCAGCGCGTTCGTGCGTGTGGTTGTCGCGGCAGTTGCTGCGATTGCTGATGAATATCGGCCTTCTCGTGGGCGGATTTCTGCTGCGAGAAATGGAATTCGATGCCGATCGGTACGAAGCACGCGTTGCCGGAAGTAACGAGTTCGCCGAGACCAGCTGGCGGATTCAGTTGGCCAGCTATGCCTGGCTGCATGCTCAGTCGCAGATTTCGCAGCTTGCCGAACGCGACATCCTGATCAATGACGTGGCGCTGCTGGTGCGGCACCATATTGCGAGCATGTCGGACGCGATCAAAGAGCAGATCCACCGCGACATCAAGTCAGGCAAAAGCGGGCTGTTCGATTCCCATCCGTGCGAAGCGGCTCGTTTTCAAAACGCCCAACGCGAGAACGCCCCTGGTATTTTCACGCTGGACGAAGACGCCACGAAACTGTTTGCCGACTTTGAGTCGATGGCCAAAAACGTGACGTGGGATCTGTACTGCCAATATCTGCGCCGCAGCGTGAAAAAGAAGACTTTGCAGGATACGCAAACGGTGCTGATGCGGTATCGAATTGGTGTGGGCACGGTCCGCCCATGGAATGAACCCGACTACTATTAGGCATCTTTCTGGCCTACAATCCTTATCAACGTGAGGTGACTAGAGCCTGTTTCGAAGCGGAAATATGGTTTCGAGACCGGAATTGAAAAACGCTCCTCTTGATTGACGACTGAGATCTATTCCGCGAGTCAGGCATGCCTTCGAAAGCACAACCGGTCAAGCTGCCGATCATCGGATGGCGCGAGTGGGTACAACTTCCCCAGCTCGGGATTGCCAAGGTGAAGGCCAAGATCGACACCGGTGCCCGATCTTCCTCGCTGCATGCTTACGATCTGAAGTATGAAGAGCGGGAAGGCAAGCAGTGGGTGCGATTCAAAGTCCACACACGTCAGCGCAGCACAAGCGAAAAGGTCGAGGCCGAAAGCCAGGTACTTGAGTTTCGCAAGGTCCGCAGCTCGAACGGCCAGGTAACCAAAAGACCGGTGATTCTGACGAAGGTCGAGATTCTGGGGCAATTGTTCGAGATTGAACTGACCCTGGCCAATCGCGATTCCATGGGCTTTCGCATGCTGTTGGGTCGTGAAGCAATCCGAGGACGCATTCTGGTCGATTCGGGGGCCTCGTATCTGTCAGGCGTCCCCAAACGGCTCAAAGGGAAGGGGGGGACAAAGGCCAAGGGCACAAAGCGACCATCTGTTAAGACTGAAAACGATGCCACCTAGCATTTCGGTTGCCTCACGTCAAAATGTCTCTACCATGACGTTAAAGGGGAGCCACCTTTCCCGGCGTCAAGTCGCCCCTATGGGCGGCCCAGAATCAAACTCCTGTCGAGATGGAAGCGCGACGCGATGAAGTTAGGAATTCTTTCCTGCAACCGGTTTTGTTACAGCACGCGCCGCTTGCGTGAAGCCGCTGAAGAGCGGGGACACGAAGTCAAGGTCCTCAATACACTTAAGTTTGCCATCGACCTTGAAAAGGGTGAACCGGACCTCTATTTTCGCTCGAAGCAGCTCAGCTCGTACGATGCCGTTCTGCCGCGGATTGGGGCTTCGATTACCTACTTCGGTACCGCCGTCGTGCGGCAGTTCGAACAGATGGATGTCTTCCCGGCAAACAGCTCGTGGGGGATTACCAACTCGCGCGATAAACTGCGCAGCCTGCAGATCCTCAGCCGCCACCACATCGGGATTCCGCAAACAACCTTCGTGCGCGACCGGGCCGACATTCTACCGGCGATCGATCGCGTGGGTGGGGCTCCGGTGGTGATCAAGCTGATCGAAGGAACTCAGGGGGTTGGCGTGATTCTGGCCGACTCGGTGAAGATTGCCGAGGCCATTATCGAAACGCTTCACAGCACCCGGCAGAACGTCCTGGTGCAGAAGTTTGTGAAGGAAAGTCGCGGCCGTGACGTTCGTGCTTTCGTGGTGGGAGACCAGGTGGTGGCCGCCATGCGGCGGATTGCCCAGGGAAGCGAATTCCGCAGCAACGTTCACCGAGGGGGCCTGACCGAAACGGTCGAGCTAGACGAACGCTACCGCGAAACGGCCGTGCGTGCCGCTCAGATTATGGGCCTGCGTATCGCTGGTGTCGATATGCTGGAGAGCGACTCGGGGCCTCAAGTGATGGAGGTGAACTCGTCGCCTGGCCTGGAAGGGATCGAACGCTGTACCAAGCTCGACATCGCCGGTGCCATTGTGGATTACATCGCCGCTCAGGTCGATTTCCCTGAGATCGATATCCGCCAACGCCTGACCGTTAGCCGCGGCTATGGCGTGACCGAGATCCACATCCCCGAAGGCTCGGAATACTGTGGCAAAACGATCGACGAGTCGGGCCTGCCTGACCACGACATCAACGTGCTGACCCTCTATCGCGGCACGTCGGTAATCCCGAACCCACGCCTGAAGCGAGTGCTGGAACCAGGAGACCGCCTGCTGTGCTTTGGCAAGCTGGATGCGATGCGAGGTCTGATCCCTGAGAAGATCATCAAGCAGCGACGACCGAAAATCAAGAAGCTGTCGAAGGCTGCCTTAGAAGGCAGTTAATTCAAAGCAGTCTGATCTGTCTGCTACACCTATGCCACTGCCGAGTGCGGCAGTGGCATGGCTGTGCTCTGCTATCAAGCGTTGTTTTTCTCGCCTGGCTCATTGCTCTGACTTGGTAAACGCGATGTCGTCTAGATAGAACATCACCGGTTTGCCTTGTCCGCCGAGAGTCCAGTAGAAGCCTGTTTTGATTCTTCCGGCGTTGTAGCGAACGAGGGGGATTTTGAACGATTGCCACTCTTTTTTCAGCGTGACTTCGATCTCGCCTTTAGCGGTATCGTAGAACGGCTTGTCGCGATCGATCAGACCGAAGCCGAACTTGACCTTCTCGCCACCTTGCTCGCCGCGGGCCCAAAACTCAAGCGTATCTGCGGCGCTCAGATCGAAGCCGCCAGGTCGATCGCCCCAATCATTGGCGGGACTTTGCCACACAACGCCACCCCAGCCATCCCCTTTATTGTAGGTGACTTGGAGACACGTTTTGCCGGAGTGAGGCTCGCTCGTCGATTGCTCGTTCAGGTGGATCGCGGACGCTTCTCCCATATAACCAGCAGGAACATAGGGAGAACCATTCATGTCGTCGGCGTAGATGATGAAGGGAACCGGAACCTTGCGGCCTCGGGCCAGGTCTTCCATTGAGACCTCTCCTGCGACTTTCAGCGGTACGTTCGCGACCGCACCGCCACCGTCCCCATCGTGAACGTAAGCGAACAGTCGATACCTGCCCGGAACTTGCGGCATCTTCACGGTCGCGCCGGTTGAGCTGGCCTTGGTGATCGCTTCCGGGAAAGTGGGTGGCGCTGGGCGATAGTCTCCCATCGTGTTGAACTCGTCCATCTCGCGGAATAAAACCCATTTGACTTGCGGCTGCTTTCCTTCCGGATCGACAACTTTCAGGCGGGCCTCGATGGTCGTGTTCGGCTCGGCGATTGGCTTGCCCACGACTTCCAACTGATCAATCCGCGGGCACAAATTCGCCGGTGGCTGGCCGGACCAGGCCTCGGTCATGGCATCGACGGCAGCCACCTTCGTTCCATCGGGTAGGAACATGCCGAACCACGTTGCGGTGGCTTCCTGTTTAAAACCCCATGTGAACGCGAACGATCCGAGGCAATGGGGATCGGCTGCCAGCTTCTGGTAGGCTGCGCGATAGATGTTCGCTTTCTCGGTACTGCTTAATTCCGGCGGAACGCCCCACTCGTTGTTTTGAATCTCCCACGTACCCGGCGGGCCGAATTCCGTGACGACATACGGCTTTTCGAGTCTGGCCTTGGCAAACCGCTCGGGAATCGATTGCACGCCGCCGTAACTGTTGATTCCGACGATGTCGATGTCAGGGCAGTATTTCTTGATCGACGGCAACTTGTCGCCACCGATCTCGGCAATCACGGTCATCGTGGGATGGTGCGGGTCGATTTCGCCGATCATCTTGGCGATATCGTTCACGGCTTGCCAGACTTGCGGATCGGTGGTGGCTTCGAAGCCTTCCATTTCGTTGCCGACACCCCACAAAAGCAGAGCCGGATGGTCTTTGAACTTCAAAACGGCTGCCTTCGTGTCGGCCAACTGCTTGGCTACCTGGGCAGGGTCTTCGTAGTTGAATCCATGTCGGGCATGCCCTAGCCAGATTCCCAGGGCCACTTTCAGGCCATTTTTCTGGGCTTCGTCCAACCGGGCCTCAGTATCGTTGCCGATGCCCCAGGTACGCAACGAGTTCGCACCTGATGCGGCGAGTAGCGCTTGGTCGCCATCCCCACCGGCTCCTTTGATAGAGAACGGCTTTTGATCGACGAGAAGCTGAAACCCATTCTTGGTCTCGGCAATCTTCACCTCGGCAGCACTCAAACGTTGGGTTGCCGTAAAGGTTAGTAGGAATGAGAGAATCCAAAGCCACTTCATCAAAACTTGCCTTCCGCGAAAGCTTAACTCCAGGACAGACAGCCTGGGATGGGACGAGATGTGTCGGATTATTCTCGTTAGGGCAGCTTGCCAATGTCAAGAAATGGGGCAATTTTGGCCCGTTTCGGGGGTGATAAGGCGAGTTGCCAGACCGGGGATGCGCTAATCGTTAGCGTCTTGGTCGATCGCACGAATAACCCGGCAAGGATTGCCAGCGGCGAAGACATCCGGCGGCAAGTCTTTCGTCACGACACTTCCCGCGCCAATGACGGTTCGGTCGCCGATTGTTATGCCTGGACACAGGATCGCTCCGCCGCCGATCCAGACGTCGGAGCCAATCGTGATGGGTTGGCCAAACTCTTCCTTACGGCGAAGCTCTGCATTCATTGGGTGCGTAGCGGTGTAGATCTGCACCGATGGCCCAATCAGCGTGTGGTCGCCGATGGTGACCCGGCAGACGTCCAGCACGACGCAGTTAAAGTTGAAATAGACCTCCTCGCCCAGGTAGATGTGACTGCCGTAGTCGCATCGAAACGGGGGCTCGATGTGGGCCGAGTCTCCTCCGGAACCGAGGAGGTCGGTAAGAAGCTGCTTGCGGGCGTTGGTATCGGTGCGGAGATCGTGATTGAGCTGATAACAAAGGGCACGAGCCCTGGTGCGGGCCGCGACCAGTTCGGGATCGTCTGCCCGATACATCGCGCCGCGGAGCATCTTTTCACGTTCGGTCGGCATGGGGAGTTCTCGATATCAGATCCATCGGCGCATAAAAAAAGCTCGCAAATCAAACTGATCTGCGAGCTTTTGAAGGTGGAGGATAACGGGATCGAACCGATGACCTCTTGCATGCCATTGTCGGCGACCTTGGCTGATTCCCGAGGATTTTGCATTTCTTGTACCTAATTGGGGTGCTGGTTTTGATCGAATTAGGTACAACTCATTAGGTACCGACCTCTTCCACTGTACCAAATGTACCTAATTTGTTGGCCGGGATTGTCCCATGAATTACGCCGAATACTGCAAAGCCAATGGCATTCCCCTTGACCTGACACCACACACTCCACGCAACTGCTGGAAAAAGTACAAGGGAGGAGATACCTTCTATTTCAAGCATCCGCTGACGAAGGAGGGATACCGTGCGGCATTGGAGGAATGGATTCTGACCAAGGCCAAATTTAGTGGTGAACGACCGAATGCTCAGGTGTATCAACACCATCAAGAACTGTTCGGAAAGGTCGTTCAATACTACGAGGCTTTTGGAACACCAGCCGATGAGCGTGCATTACACAAGGATGTTACATCGTTCCTAGAGTTTCTGGCCGAATGTCTGACCCAGCCATATCTGTCAGACACCGTTACGGTAATGCAGTTCTTCAAGGATCATCCAGCGTTCAAGGCAGAATTCATGGAACTGCCTTATTCCTCACTTGGAATGCCAATCTACGATCTGCCAGAGAAATGGAAGGATCGTATTGCACGAATGGAACCCATCAAGTTGGACAAGGTTCCTCAAACCGTCAGTCATTGGGTGGATGCTTATTTGGATCGTGTCAAGGATCGTTTAGCCCGCAAACGATCAGGTTCGAACCGAGGACATAAACTAGCCAACTTCAAAAACTATGCCGACCTGCAAGCACACATTTCGATCATAAATAACGACTACGTGGAGGCATACCATCGGCATTTGGAGAAAAGTGCATTGGCGACGGATTCCAAAAAGGGATATTTCGCCACCTTCAAGATGATGGTTCGCTGGTGTGGTCGCCAAACACAATGTGACCTGACAACACCAAGCAACCTCGACAGCAAAGAGTTTGGGTTTCACGAACCCAAGGGCGTTGGTCGCAAACGAATGGAAAAGAAGAAGCTCCTTTGGAGCAAACAAGAATTCGATTTGGCTTTGATGCTTCCCGAGCCATATCGCTGTTATTGTTTGTTGATGCTCAACTGCGGTTTTCGACATGTTGATATCTCCGAATTGCAGCATGGAGATATCCACTGGGAGGAAAGTCGAATCGTCATCCAACGAAATAAGCTGAACCAATTGGCAACGGCACCGGTGATCTCGTATCCACTGTGGGAGAAGACAATCGAAGCTATCCACGCAGCACGTGAGAACATGCCAGATGATCCAACCTACGTGTTTCGCAATGAAAGCGGCGGACCTATCGAAGGTGCATTAAAAACGTGGTGGACCCGCAATAAGCATGATCGCCATCTTGGACAGAAACGTTTGGATATGCTTCGCAAAACTGGCAGCACAATTATTGCCAAGTGGGATCGAATGTTGGACGAGCTATATCTCGGTGAAGCCCTTGGCACGACAGCCAGAATTCACTACAGCTTCACTGATGGAGAGCCATGCCAGTCGTTGGACAAAGCTATCGCACACCTCGGAGCACAATTTGGTCTTGCCGAAGAACCAACGCAGACCGTTGAGCTTTCTGCCGCAGCATTGGAAGTGCTCAAGCAAATTCAAAAGACTGGCAAAGCCACTAAGAAGGCAATCGCCTCACTTCAGCAATTGGACCTCTAACACCCGCAAGTCTCCTGTAACCGAATTCAACGATTGCAGGAGGGCGCTATGTGCTACCAGAATTTTGATGTCACGATCATCGAAATCTTATCGCTCGTTCCGGCTCGGATTTCCGGCGAAGACAAGGATGAATTTTCTGAGGACCAGCCGGTCGGTATCATGACGATCCGACTTGCTCCGCAGCATCGATGGGATTCCGCCAATGTGGCCATCACTCAGAGCCAATTGGTTCGTCTTCGAGACGACATCAATGATTTGCTGAATCATCCTGAAAGTTGGCTCTATTTGCCGTCTGACGACGAGCAAGGCTGCCCGTAAAATAGGCAATTCTTCTGTAGAAATCCTGAATAACAACAGAAGACTTTTCAGTTAATACAGATGCAAAAATAGGGTATTTCGGAGAATTTTCCGAAATATTTTCACCCGGCGTTTGCAGTCTCAACCGCCGATTTAAGGGGGTGTTTTCTGTTGTTATGTCTGTTGTTAATCGATTTAACAAATAGACATTCTCGAATGTTTCGCTCCAATAAAGCCTGATTTGGTAACGAATTACGGTTATTTTGTAGTGCGGAGTACGAGAAGTGATATCGACATCTAAGGGGAAGATGCCCCCAGTCAGGAAACAGTCCAGTGGAGAGCCGTTAGGGGATGTAGAGGATGTTAACCCTCAACCTGACAAGGCGCAAGTTGCTCGCATTGAGTGGATTGTCGAAAAGGGAGCGGCATCCAACTACCGGCAACTCGCAAAGCGGCTCTCCGAGTCCGGCGATCTTTATCGCAACCAGCAGGATGGGCATGGGCTTATTCACGTCCTTCCTTCCGGCTCGACTCGACTATTGAGTAAGGCGGCGGAACTTGGTCCAGTGATAGTAGACCGAGTTCGGATGCGGGTCGTCAAAGAGGGCAAAGTCGTTAGTGAGTTACCCACGTCGGCCCACCTTAATGGGATGCTACGATCCGAGGAGTTCCTTCGGCAATTCCTGCCCGTGGATGAGGTAACTCAAACGCCATTCTACTTGGATGACTTCTCATTGGTGCAACCGGGCTATAACGATGGCGGATTAGACAATCGAGTTCTCTTTGTCGGGGAGACAAATTCCGTTGCTGAATCCACCGAGACAATTCAACGGTTTCTCGATGTGATGGCGTTCGCAACGAATGCCGACAGGACGAATGCCGTCGCCGCAGGCCTGACCGTGCTTCTTCGACGGCATTGGCGAGGGGAAAAGCCGTTGGTCCTTCTGACAGCGACCAAGAGCCATTCTGGCAAAGGAACGGTCACTGATTTCATTAGAGGCAGTGTTCCCAAGACGGACATCCTCTACGAATCAATCGACTGGCCAATGCAGTCTCAACTTCAACGGCAGATCGGCATCACTCCTGACGTTGGCATGATCGTCATCGACAACGTTCGACTAGACAGTTCAGGTGGCAAAGCGAAATTCATTCGCTCTGGTTTTCTGGAGAGCTTCGTCACGAATCCCGAGGTAATCTTGTCCTGTCCCGGAGCAGGGGAGCCACTACGACTGGACAACAAGTTCGTCCTGACGATCAACACGAATGACGGTTCACTCAGCCCTGACCTCATGAACCGCTGCCTGCCAATTCATCTCGACCCACAGGGTGACGTTCATGACCGACCAACTCCCATCGGAAATCCGAAGCTTGAGTTCCTTCCGCAGAACCGAGATCAGATCGAAGCGGAATTCCGAGGAATGATCGAGCGTTGGAAGAAGGCTGGCTGCCCCGAGGATGTCACTGCAAAGCACCCCATGTCTCGCTGGGCGAGAACCATTGGCGGCATCTTAAAGGTAAATGGATTCACTGATTTTCTCACCAACTACGGCACTCGCAAAACTGCCGACGATCCACTGAGAGAAGCATTGGCGATTCTTGGCACAGCGAAGCCGGGTAAATCACTTCGTCCCAGAGAATGGGCGAAACTTGCCGTCAACGAAGGCTTAGCTCGAACTTTGTTCTCTCCTACAGAACGGGATACGGATCGTGGCCGTGAAAGAGCGATTGGCGTTCTGTTGAAGCGACATCTCGACGTGACCTTCGAGATCGAGACAGAGCAAAAGTTGTATCACCTTCAAGTCGAGGGTGGATTTCGTCGCTGGCAGCGAGGCAAGAATCCTCACACTCGTTATGTGTTCACCGTGTTGGACGAAGCCGAAAAGCCCGTTGAGGGTGAGTGAATGCCATAGGGGTCGCTCCGCGACCCCTATGGCTAACAACTCATGATCCAATTCTAAATTTTCCCGAAATCACTTCGCTGTCACGGCATAGACGGTGACTGCTGGCGAGCAAAGTCGAGGCTACTTCGCAATGACTGCAAATGACGATCCGTACCGAATATTCCCCAAGGCAACACCAGAACAGCGAGCCGAACTGGCATCGTCCATTGAGGCGGTTGGGTTACGAAATCCTGTCGTCATCGACGAACACAAGCAGGTGATTGATGGCCATGAGCGTCGAGACATTTGCATAGAGCTGAAACTTGATTGGCTGGCCGGCGCAGATGTACGAATTGGGCTTAGTGATCCTCAAAAGAAAGCACTCGCCATCGACTTAAACATGTGGCGACGACCACTCAATTTGAGTCAAAAGCTTCGCGCAGAACTAATTGAGGTGTATCTGATTGCCAATCCGCATCTTTCGGAAACGGTAGTTGCAGAGATATTCGCGGTGAACCAATCGACCGTTCATCGAATAAAGAAGCGACTTATGCAATTGCATAAGTTGTCACCGGTAACCTCGACAATTGGGAAAGACGGGGTTGAGCGAAAGGTTGGCAATCGTGACGCGCGTTTGATCCTAAAAAGCGAAAGAGAGTTCGATAATTTGGGGCCAAGCCTCCAAGAACTTGCTGGTGATCTGCACGGACTCGTTCGCCGTCCGATGAAGCTCCATAGCATGGCGAATCGAAAACGGAAGTTGCAGGAAGTGACGGAGGTTTCTGCGCTACCTCCAAGCATTGACCTGAGACACTGCGATTTTCGGGACTTGGAAATCGAAGAAGGAAGTGCTGATCTCGTACTAACCGATGTCGTGTGGTCAGCAGAATGCACCAAGGATTGGCGTGATTTAGCGAGACTTGCGACACGCTGGTTAAAGCCAGAATCACTCTTTGTAACGATCATCGGTCAGGCCGGAATGTACAAATTCGTGGATGCAGTGCGGGACCACCTTAAGCCTCGCTGGACCATCGCTATTAGGTTTAAGGAGGCTCGACGGTCTCGCACCAACGGAATCATCGAACATTGGCGTCCTGCGTTAGTAATGGGCAGAACCGGCAACGAACCACTGTATTGCTGCGACCTGATCGAGATGCCCAGCTTTGCGAAGGACTACCACGATTGGCAGCAATCTCTCGATGTCGCCATGGAATTAATAAGACGATTATCAAGACCGGGAGCGACAATCGTTGACCCTCACCTTGGCACCGGGACTAATGCCGTGGCAGTCTCATTGGCTGGGGAAGGTCGCACGTTTATTGGCTGCGACATCGACGAGAACCAAGTGCGAACTGCAAGATACCGGGTGGCAACTGAGGGAAACGTGGGCGTTGGCGACAGCATTACTGAGACAGAACCAGACGTAATTGTTGGTTAATCGCATTCAGTTAGGAGGTTCAAAATTGGGAACACGGTCAATGATCGATTTGCCACGGCGGAATTCAGAGCCAGTTGATACAGCGCAGGACCTGCGCAGGCATGGCGTTGAAATGAAGGCGGATGGCTCACCAAGTCAGTCTGCTTTTCAGAGCATTAGTTCTGCGGCACACGGAACAAAGCAGGACAGAGAGAATCAAGACAAATTGATGCACAGAACAAACAACGAAATGCAGGACTTCAGAAGAACAACGAAGAGCAGCACAGGACTCGGTTGCTGGTATCGAGTCAGGATCGCACGACATAGCTCAAACAGAGAGGACTGAATCAGAAGTGAAACATACGACGGGAACGTTCTGGAGAAAGTGCCAGTACCACCACAGTGAGACAAGGTAGCAATGGAAACTACTGGATTACTTCCGGGGGCGAAGCCCCCAAATCGCCGCAGGCGAAAAACCTCGTCACCGTTAAGAGGTTTCTTAAAAGAAGGTCTTTCTTATATGTTCCTTACATTTACTTAAAGTGTTACATCTTTGTGCGGTTTTGGGAAAACTTTGGTCACTCAGCGGAAAAGTGTTGTCACGCTCAATGGGAAAACTTTTGTCACTTGTTGGAAAACTTTACGCAGTGCAAATAGATACCAATGCACCTCAGAGAAAGGAGAACAATGAAAGCACTGAAGAAGTTGGCTTATCTCAAACTGCTGAATATCCCCAAGGACAGTCTGTTCTGGGACTGCCTCATCAAGGCAAAGCAATCTGCGATGTTTCAGGAGCGGTTGGTATTTAGTGGTTTGGTCTCATGTGACCGAAACGAGATTCCCGCATCAATTCGGAGACTTGCCAAGGAAACCTGCCTGTCTCCACAAACCGTCAAGGCCTCACTGAGGAGTCTTGGTGACTTGGTGATTAATAAGGACGGAGTGTGGTCCCCGATTGAGCCAGATCACTCGTGGTTTCGAAAACTGAGCGATCCCAACGTCCAACATTGGAGCGACCATTTCAGCTACGTCAAGCTCTTTCTGCCTATCAAAGGAGCCGTGGTCGATTATCAAGATGCGAAGCGAAGGTTCGGAGTTTATCACGCAGCGGTCTATTCACAGATTGTTAGCCTCGCTCGGGGAGGCGACTCGGCCACTGTGCCGGAAACTGCATTGAGTACCCAGCTAAGTGGGATCAATCGTAAGACCATTGCCAGCGTTCTGAACGATCTCGACTATCTGGGCCTTATTAGCCGAGAGCGTTTCGGACGAAACCTTAAGTTCTATCTGCTTCCGCTTGCTACGGAGCATCTCAGTTTATTCCAACAAGCCCCGCAGGGAGAAAAGCTCGCCGTCAAGAAACCCAAGCCACCCGCTGACCCCAACGTTTACGAGTTAAAGGGAGATGGTCTCGATGAGTACCGTGAGCAATGTCGTGGACTCATGACGCAGAGTTACGCCGAGAAGGCAATTGATATGTCCTACAAGATCGGTGAAAGCTTTGGTGACTTCTGCGGATTTCTGAGCGAAACCAAGAAATGGCACGAGGACAATCGGCTCAAAGGCAAGATTACGGTGGGCCATATCGGTCGGTTTCTTGTGGCTCGATATAACGCACGCTTCAAAGAATTCGCACGGCGTAAATCTGAGGCAGAAGCCTTGGAATACCTCCGTTCAGATGAATTTCAAGAGAAGGTGCAAGCTGATGAAAAAGCTGCTGCCGCCGATCCTCTACACGAGAGGCACATTTTTCAAATCGAAAGCATCACGTCGAGAGTGCAGTTTGATCCAAATCCGGTTACCAACTATCGAGCGGCACAGCGTGTGATTGTAGAGCTTGAACGCCATTTTGAGCCGTTCGTCAAAGAGGAATACGAAGCTGTCGAACTAAAGTCTGCGTTGACGAGAATTGTCCGGCTCCATCTTTGCCACGCACTGGCGAAAGTAAATAGGCATTATCAGTCAGATTCGTTCGCATCCCTAGAGGAATTCATTGAAATCATTAATCGAGGATTGCGATCTCTCAAGGTACGGATGATCCCGGAATTTACGTTCGATTTGTCGAACCACGAGACTTCAAAGGAACCGAAGAATGAAGCTCCAGTGCATAAATAGGATATGCAGTGGAGAGACCTTTACGACACGGAAGAATGGCAACGAACAAGAGAATTCGTCTACGAAAGGCATGGTGGCAAGTGTCACATCTGCGGCAATCCCGGACGTGACACTCACCACCTTCGCTATGACCAAGGCTTCTACAATCCAGACTATCTGATCCTCGTGTGCCGTCCTTGCCATCGGATTTGGCAAGGTGATCCACCAAACCATTTGCCTGATTCCAATCACAAAAAGCCAGCCCTGATTCGCGTCGCCGAAATTGCCAGAGCTTTGAAGAGCTTGGTACAGGTCTACAATCCCAATCGCGGCCTTTGGGAATGGGTGCCGAAGACTTGGCTAGAGGATTCTCCTTGTTAGGTTTCCTGATGGAAACGGCGTCCAACGCAAGTTCCGCTTACTCACTCCGAAGCGGTCTCTAAGTGCAGGACCAACTCTGCCAATTTCTGGAGTTTGTCAGTTTCAACTTTCGGCCCGAAAGTTGAAACTGCAATTTGCTTTTTCTTAGGTGCCCGCTGCACAACGCCGAATTTTGAGTCTGAAAATCAGAATCAAATCGCGTCCCTATCTTGCTTACGAGCCAATTTGACCGTGGTTACCGCACTCATCCTCAAGACAAAACGAACTTGTCTTGGCACCATTGATGAATCGCACCATATTCATAACTACTGCACGACATTACATGTAATTTGTCAGTAATAAATGAGGCACCATATATGAACAGTGCAGTAAAGTGTCCTGACTGTGGCGTGTTGCCGGGACAGTTCCATCGCGAAGACTGTGACATCGAACGATGTACGGCTTGTGGTACACAGCGAATATCCTGCGATTGTGATGAAAGTATTCGCAGTCCATGGAGCAGTGACGCAGTTGAGAATCTTTCTGATCTTAAGGAGGCCCCAAACAATGAGTAGCACCACAAGCAAAGACAAGTCGCGACACGGTGTCGTTGAAGGAGTTCACCATACAGTTAAAAGACGGCTGGTCAGAGGGAAGGAATGTGCCACCGCTGACATCCTTTTGCGGCCATCGCAACTGGAAGCCTATGCCGCGTTAAAGCAGTCTGATTACGGTATCCTAAACGCTCCAACTGGATGGGGAAAGAGTGCCGTTCTCTGTACGCTCGCAGGGGACGACCTGCTAACGAATCCAGAACGCAAAGTGGTCTTCTGTATTCCGCAGAGAGTCATTGCGAAAGGGTTTGTCGGTGAAACTCGCATCGAGGTTCCCGGCCATGGCAAGCTCAACTGGAAGGTTGATCATGATCTCTGTGGCGACTCAACGAATAAGATTCAACAGATTCATCGTTTCCTGTTGGAGCCCGCCATGGCGTCGGTCTCTGGCAGAATACTCGTCACAACTCATCAAGGGCTGGCGATTGCATTTGGAAAGTTGCCACCAGACCAGTTCGTCGAGGCTATTTTCAATACAACTTTTGTAATTGATGAAGCCCATCATGTTCAGGCTGCGGAGCGAACCGGCAATCAGCTTGGCGAACTGGTCACCAAGATTGTGGACTGCGATGAACCGTCAACACGTATTCTGTTAACCACTGCCTATTTCTTTCGTGGCGACAAACTGCCGATCTTGCAAGATCGGCAGTTTGAATTGTTCCAACGTCATCTGGTACCGTTCGACGATCACTGGCGTAATTTGAAATATCTGTCGTCTTATCGGTATGATTTTGTCGCCTTCAAAGGAACCGTCTGGAAATCGTTGGATGGTCTGCTCTCAGAGAGCCAAGAGCCGACAATTATCTATTGTCCCCAAGAAGGACACCGTCTGTTGTTGGGCAGTTCCAAAGAAACGTTCACGAAGCGAGTTATCGATCTGATAAGGCGAAAGTTCGGAGCGACATTATGGACTCCGAAATGGAAACCGAGTCGTCCAATTATTCTCGATCTTGTCGACACCCAGAATCGCGCCGAAAAAGTGAAGTTTGCGATGGAGCATGGAGATAAGATCGCCGTAATTCTTACGGTCGGTATGTTTCGCGAAGGTGCCGACTGGCGACAAGCCCAGCGCGTCATTGACTTGATTCCTACCGGATCAGACCAAGATCGCAATCAGCGATTCGGCCGCCTCATTCGTGACCATCCCGAGAAGCAGTCCGTGAGCTACTTTTCATTCTTCCCACAGGTAACCAGTCACAAGGATGGAAAGCAACGCGAAGAGTTGACCAGACTCTATGCACATTTTCATGCATCACTCGTGCTTGAGAATGCTTTGGCTCCGATCAATGTGATGCCAAAGACCCAGCACAAAGGAACGAAGAAGAGTGAAAAGGAAAGGCCGACCAACCTGTTGGGGCAGTTCAATGAGCAAACCCAAGAGGCAATTATCAGTGATTGTCACGAGGCATTGCTACAACTGCATACCGAGGCCGACTCGTCAGGTGCAACCGTACCGTATGGAGATGCTAGAGAGGCAATGATTCAGGTGCTTAGACGCCACGGAGTCACTCAAAATGAGGAACCGCTCGCCAAGCAGGTGGTCCTCATGCTTCGGCGACGCGTGAACCTCAAACTGCCGGTTGCTGAACTCGTTAAGGCAGGTTTCGATAAGGTATGGTCAACGGAAGCTCTTGATGGCATCCGACTTTATTCTGCCGGGTTTGGTGGTCCTGATTCATTCGACGAAATTCGACGGGTCATTCTCGATGTCTTCAACTCCCAGTGGCTGGATATGTACCAGCAGATCAGAAAGCTTGTCGCCCTGCCAACTCCCCAGCATCACGCCTACTGGTGGATTCAAAACAACAAGAGCTTCTATCGCGATGGTCGACTCTCCGAGGAACGCGTCCGCCTTCTTGAAGAAATTCCATGGTGGGAATGGCAACGCACCGTTCGTGATCGCTGGAATGAACAATTCAAGCAATTGAAAGGGCTTGAAAATTGTCCGCCAGCCGGAACCAAAGAATACGACTGGGTACGGCATCAGCGACGAATGCAAGAGAAGAACTCGCTTCCAGCAGAGCGAAAACAAAAGCTGGAATCTATTCCATGGTGGACGTGGAACAATTATTCGCGGCAGTTTGATGTCCGATTGGCTCAGCTACGACGACTTCGTCGCTTCCCAAAGTCCCGCACGCCTGAGTACGAGTTCGCCAAGTATTTCCGCAGGCGAAAGCAGCAGGGGAAACTTGAACAAGAGCGGATCAAGGAGTTGGAAGCGATTCCGTGGTGGTCATGGTAAGTGCAGTATCTGCCTACTGATTCAGGCCGCAAACAGCAGCACTTACGAAAAAGTTCCGAGAACGATACTACGTTAAGACACAAAAACAACAGCATAAAACATCAGAAAGATTCACGATGGATAAAGCATTACAGCCAAACCAACACCAAGAAGAAAACATCGTTAACCAAAACAAAGACACCCCTAGCAGCCCATATATTCAGCCATTTGAATGTGCGGAATGTGGTGCTTATGGAGAACGAAAAATCGAAAACGCAGAGCCTTGGCAGATCAAACAAGCCAAGAATGGAAGACTGCCCTTCAAGGACGAGACATTTGGGGAACTATGTGAATCCTGTTTGGATTTGAGAGAACCAACAGGCTGTACCGTTTGGGAGGAGGTTCGTTGCGAGATATGCGGCGTGCGGGAAAGAGTAACTATTGAGAATGCCCCTAAGCAACTCGTTCAGGAAGCAACACCTGATGGGCAGATCGAAAACTCCGGTATCTATCACTGCAACTCTTGTCAGGAAGTGGAGCGATTGTGGAATGCATGGGAAGATGCCATTTGTATTTTTCCCTACTGTGATATGTCGGATGTCGCGAATCTTCTTCCAAACCTTAAATCTGAAGACAAGGATGAAGACACCGCCCACGCAGATCGCGTTACCCACGCCATGCATATTGTTTTGGAGCAATGCAGTCACGTTGTATCGCGATGCCTCGGTGTAGATGATCCTTTGGTGGAGCATTTTCCCCGCGTGTCAGGTGTGGAGAACATCCCACCGAACCCCAAAAAGATAGGTGGGATCGAAGGTGAAGCAACGAACTGTCTTGGCGATGTACTCGTCGCACTCCAACTCTTGAAGAAGATGATATTGCAGAAAGAAAAAGTACCATCGGAGTTCAAGTGACTGCTCAGGAAAGCAAGCCCTGATACAGCATGGAACTATACGTGACGGCAGTTAGTGAACTAGAGTTACAGCCCTCTGATTCCTAATCCCTTTCTTTGAATCAGGCCACGCGGAGATTCTTGAACACCGTTTTATTGGAATGGGGCATTCAAGACTGATTTCGTGCGTTTTGACGACAAACAGATAATGCCATGCTTATGTATTGTTGTGTCCCGATAATATGTTTGGTCTACGCAGTTTAGTTGGTACGTCAATATGCGCTCAACGAGAAATTTTCAACGTCTTACACGAAATACCTTGGAAAACATTTGACTACCCCACAATTGGCCGGTCAAATACCTCTTCGTAAGGGTCGCTACAGCAGTGTCGGCAACTCCCGCAGGCAACACTCACTGAAAAATTGATTGAAGGGTTGCTCTTCTCGTGCCTCGTCCAACTTGTCAACGCGAATCTGAGTCGAACATGTTGAATAGCTTTACATGGTTATTCACGTTCTTCACTCTCTTGCAAGCTTTCGGCTGTGCTAAGCAGGATGAATCGCTGACGCAACGCGGTTTCGTTGAAACCGAGTTCACCGACAAAAATGGACAGAGCCACACTTATCTTGTTTTCGTCCCTTACGACTATGAGCCTGACCAGAACCGTCCATTGATTCTTTTCTTAAACGGAAAAGGGGAAAATGGAGACGATGGATACTGGACAATCCACAACAACTTTGGGATCGAGGTTTGGGAGATGAAACGTCATTTCCCATTCGTTTGTGCGATTCCCCAATGCCCAGATGAAGCGGGCTGGACCCGAGAAAATCTCCTGCGTGCTTTTGACTTTGCAGATGAAGTCGAAGAAACGTACGGAACCGACAAAGATCGGGTCTACATCACTGGTGTTTCTCAAGGAGGTCAAGGAGTCTGGAATGCCCTCGGAATAGCTCCAGAGCGTTTCGCCGCAGCAATTCCTCTTTGCGGAAGCCCAAGTGTTGATGCCGAGACCATCGCAAAATCAGGAATTCCGATTTGGAATCATTGCAATGAACAAGACAAACCAGCCTTGGTTGAGGCCAACCAGCAAATGCACATGAACTTGCTGAAGTTAGGGGTAAGTCCTCTCTATTCAGAATACAAAGCATCGGGACACAACTGCTGGGATCGTGTCTATCGCTCTGCTCCAGTTTACGAATGGATGCTAGAGCAAAGACGGACAGATAATCGCAGTAGTAAAATGTTTCGATTGTTCTCTCCAAGCGAAATTGCTTCCAATTGGGTGCCCCTTGGGAATACACCGTGGAGGATTGCTGACGAGCGAGTTCATCCGCCTGAGGACATTGATTTCAAAGCTCAGGACATGTTAGTTAGCGATAAGGCGTATAGCCAGTTTGAACTTCATTTGGACGCTTGCCTTGGAACTGAAAGCAAGGGATGTCGTTTGGGGTTAACGAGCCATGCGTCAGAAGACCGCGACACGCCAACGCTCGAAGTGGTTTTGCCTCTGGTTGACCAAGGAGTCGGCGAGGTGCGATCAAGCGATGGAATGTGGAAAGCTGCTATTGAGCCGATGGCCCAGCGACAACTTTTGAGCGACTATGCCAATGATATTCGTTTGTCATGGCAAGAAAAACGATTGAAGCTGTACATCAACGGATGTCTGGCTGCTGACGTCTCAGTGCCAGACGAAATCATCCACGAAGGATCAGTGACTCATCCAACGTTAATGTCCGACCACGACGTAGGTTGGCAAAACATACGTTTGAAGACGCTGGATTCGATTTAGTACGCAGACGCTTGTTGGGATCAATTGATGCTTGCATCAACGGTATTACTGTTATCTCTTTTCGCCGCTGATGCGGAAGAAGGCACTGATCTGACCCGGCCTGAAGGCCGTGTTGAGCAGGTAGTGGACGTTTGGCGTCGTCGTTCCGAGGCGTTTGCAGCAGGAGAAGTGGAATGGGAATACAGCCATAACTCGTTTGGGAGATTCGAATCCTATTGGGTTCCTTTCAATGTCGAGGCAGATTCTCCTCTTCATGCCACCTTTCAGTTTTTTGAAGGTACTACACAGTACCGCAGTCAAAGCACTGATTATCCCTTGCTGGGAAATAGGTTTTCAAAGACAAACGAGCGAGAATATTATCGATCAGCATTACTATCTCAATTCTCTGAGAAAGACACAGATGCTCTCAAGCAGTTGGATTATTCCATCACGTTGACTTCGGATGGGCTACGGCATTCATGGAAGGATTCTGAAACGGAGCAGTCTGAATATCCTCGAACCATTGTTTTGCCCCAGAGTGCGATTTCGTCGATTGATTCGTTGGCAGGCGTTAGCGGTTTTGCCTCGGATTCGCACGATCATCTGTCTGGTGTCCCTTCTTCCGTCTTGCACCAGCTAAGCACGCTTCCCTGCCTGCTTACGTTCCGGCCTTTTATGTTCGACAGTCGGCTGACGGAAATCTCGAAAAGTGTTGAACTGACGAGAGGCGACAATCCTTTCAATAGTTCATTGATTTCGCTAACGTTGGCTGCGGATAGTTCTGATGAAAACAGTCTTGATTGGAAGTTGCTCTGTGACCCTGATTTAGATTTTTCTGTAGTGCGGATGCTGGGATCAGAAAGTAGCAAAACAATCGTTCAGTGTGATGTGTCTTATGACAAGCATGCGAGCGGGTACTGGATTCCACTGGATTGGACGGTCCAGATTATTGGGGACGACCCGTCGTTTATTCGACAGATTGCAAGATCCAGCCGAACAAAGCTTGAACTTTCCAAAGCTAAGACGCAAGAGATTGATGTTGCCACCATACCGAGCACTTGGATAAACGACTTTGCTGCCAATCAACATTTCCTCGTAATGGACGATGGTAGTCATTGGCAAATTCCCGACGGCAAAGCCTCTTGGCTTTCATATGAACAGATTGTCGCCATGTCGCATGGAGAAACACCGGCAGGTGTCACGACCGATTCAGGCTGGCCAACCAAAAGACAGATTATAGCGGCACTGACGCAATGGCCTGGGCTTCTGTTTCCCTTATCGATTTTGGGTGGGGGCATGTTTATGGCCATACGATTGCTCGCCCCTAAAGCGACTGACGCACAGAATGTTACGGCCACAACAGAAGAGGATTGAAGCACGATGTCCGTTTTTTAGTGCTCGCGATGGCTTATCCCAATTCACCATCGGAACACCCCACGTACTTCGTTGACCGTGAAGCGTTGAATCGATTCGATGTAGGACTTTTCCTTTAAAGAACTAATACGACGGTATATTGGAATTCGAGCATGAATCAGCCTGATCCGAAATGGTACCTACTCGGTGTCGTCGTCTTGGCTTTCTTTGCGATCCAAATTCCGCGTTGGTTTGATGGCCCCGCCTACTCACAGGAAGAATGCCTTCAGGTTTGTAAAGATGCGTTTGCACGGTACCAATCACTTAAAGCGGCAAAGGCTCCTGAGGCGGAATGGGAAGCATTTCATGGCGAGGTGTTGCCTCGTCTTGATGCGATTACGAAAGATCATGAAGAAAACGTCACCATGACAAGCACCCGAGACGGGGCACGGTCTCTTATTTATCAAGTTGCAAAATACAACCTGCCTGAATTAATTAGAAATAAGAATGATACAAAAACACTACAACACTCAAGTGACATTGATAAGCAGTTAGCACAAGCTGAAAAAGTCATGCTTGCCCCTACCACACCCGCAAGGCCAAACAAAAAGCCTAAAACAAATTCGAGTCAGGGTTGGGATCCCGTCATTGTGGCGATTTTAATCGGCGATCTGGCAATCGCGTTAGTTGGCGGAGGGTTTTGGCTTTGGCGGAGTTAGTCATGCCCGACTTGTTTGTCGTTGTTGGCGGCGCACTTCCGTGTCAGCGAGATCGATTCGCATTTTCTCGCCAAGCCGGAAAGACAATGCAAAAACGACCAATGGAAACTTAAATAATGGATTCACGAGCAACCACAAATCGAAAGGTGAGGGTTCACTTTGCTCTCCAACTGGCAATCGTGATTGCTTGCTGGACGGGAGCGAACGTGGTTGCCCTTGCTGCGATTGATGCCTATGAATTCCATCAGGTGTGCCGAGAAATTGGACTGTCACCTGACATTGCGAATGCGTTTCAAACGGTTTCGCTAAATCTTTCATCTCGAAACTTTCCGACAAGAAATTCGGTTAATTACAAATTGCTCACACCTGAGCCAAGCGAAGCAGGAAAGAAATATCCCGTCGTCCTTTATCTGCATGGGGCCGGGGAACGGGGCAGCGATGGTATGCGTCCTCTACGTTCCTTGCCATCCAAGCTTGCCTCGGATGACTATCGAAAACGTTTTCCTTGTTACCTTGTTGTTCCTCAGTGCCCAGAGGGTACTAAGTGGAACTATCGCGGAGAGTTGTATCCTCGTCCACGCGATGAGCTGGATATAGTTTGGGCTATTTTGCAGGATGTTCTTCAAAGAGATGGTGTAGACCCGAATCGTGTTTACGCCATTGGCTTTTCAATGGGGGGATACGGAGTTTGGGAGCTTGGTTGTCGCCGTGCCCGTGCATTGGCTGCAATTATCCCAGTTGCCGGAGCCGGAGAACCAGAAAAAGCAAAGCACCTCCTTGGTCTGTCAATTTGGGCGATCCACGGACAAGACGATGAAGTTGTCAATGTCGAAGGCACTAGGAAAATGATTAAGGCTGTGCGTATCGCAGGTGGCAATCCTAGATACTCAGAGATTGCAGGAGTTGGTCACAGAGCGTTGAGTCCCTCGCTAGAAGAATTGGATGAATTACTTCGTTGGTTATTTGAGCAGTCACGAGAACACACATGAACGTCGACGCCTGCTATGTAGCAGACCATATTCTAAATGGTATCCACTTGGCGCGATCGCTCTCGCATTCACAGCAATCCCAATCTCACACTGGTTTCGCAAAAACGCTTATGTCAACGGAGAGTGCTATCATATACTCACATGAAGTCATGTGAAATATTTTGCGATGAGTGATGCAGCAATATAACTCTCTAAAATGAAAGGCATTTCAACCTTAGTTCATTTCGGTTAACTACGATAACACTTTGGCAAGCACTTCGGTTTCGTCAGAATGCTAGGCACAGAATTACTCAGGTTATTCAGCAAACAGATATCCTATTAATAATTGATTTCCGAAATCCATATCGCCCGAACTGCTGATTGGATTGATAGCGTGTTGAAGGTTCCATGAAACACAACGTGTACATAACAATCAATGATACGCCGTGCGCAACTATCTTCAAAAGTATCGCGAAAGCAGGTCGTCCTGTTCGAGTGAAGACAAGACGATTATTCTTGATTGTTGCGATATGTGCAGCATGCGTAGGTGCTGGATGCACCAAACGACTTAAAAGCAATGAGTCTCACATTGCTAAAAACGATAGTCGATTGCAGGAGAATGACGTCCGCGTCTATTCGCATTCGTTTGGCATTGTGAAGCCCCATGAAAAGCGTAGACATAGTTTTATAATTACTAACGACTCAGATCACCAATGGACATTGAGCGATATGGGTTTGACATGCAGTTGCACGGTTCCAGAAGTAGAATGGCGCACCATTCCTCCCGGTGCCTCTGTGGATATTAACGTCACTTATCAGGCGGATGGAGGCAGCAAGGATGATCACCGTTTCGTAACCGTACATTTTTCGGAGCCAACAGCCCCTACTTTGAAGTTGAAGATAACAGCCTTTGTGCGTGATAAGGCTGTTCCCATCCCTGCCACCTTGACGGTTGATGTGCCCTCTGGTCAACAGTGCAATGAGGAATTCTTTCTAAATGTCTATGATGACCATGACTGGGCAAATGTTGTGGTGACGAGTTCAGTGCAATGGATTCATGTGGTTCCTCAGCTGGCATACACAGGCAGCTTTCAATATGGAAACGATGCGTCAACTGGCCCTCAGCAAAAGTGGAGATGCGTAGCTCGCATCGATGCCGATGGACTTGCCCCGGGAAGGCATTTGGCAACCCTTACTGTACATCCGCCCATGGAAGGGGAGAAAAAAGTCGATATCCCCATTTCGTTAAATGTTCAGAAGCCAGTTCACGCCATACCGGACACACTGTTCTTTCACAATCTTCGAGTGGGTGTGGAATCACAAGAAGTGATAGAAGTTGTTGCTCACACAGCAATGAAGTTGTCTTTAAGGGATATTGAAGTGACCCATACACTTGGCGATGGATTGAGGCTTGAAGTCCGGGAGGTTCAGCCAGACCAATTTGAACTGCAAGCGACGATGGCTTCCAGCGTGCCAGGGATTAAGAGAGGACAGATTACCCTGAGGATTCCTAAGATAGATGCAGAATTGGCAATTCCTGTAATTACGAGAACGGCAACAGAGTCATGACATTTTCAGGGCCATCCCCTCAAGAGAAAGTAACAATCGCATGTGCGGTATGTGCATTACTGTTCATTCTAGCGACCAATGCGACTGCCCAAGCTGAAGAGTCATCAGCGAAAGACACGCTGCCAATCAGCAGTGTGATATGTGGACCAATAGCAGTTCGTCAAACACTGATGCATTATGGAATCAGTGAATCACTCCTTACGCTTTTCGATGAAATTCGGCCTAGTCGATCTAATGCTGGCTCTAATTTACATTCCATTAGCGATTCCCTTGCCAAACGGGGGATCCACGCAAAAGCCGCTCACATTGGAAGCGAGGTGCAGATTGACTGGGACTACCCGGTAATTGTTCATCTTACAGGTGATTCTTCTTCGTCCGGTCATTTTGTCGTTTACCTTCCATCAAAAGACAAGGGTAAGATCTGCCAACTCGACGGGAACGGCAGGGAAAGAATGGCAGACTGGCGCACAGCCGCTTCAGAACGATCGGGGGTTGTTCTGCTGACCGCGCCATCGAAGCCGACGGACTGGAATGCAGCGTTTAAGCCTGATCTGCAACAGTCTTGGATCACTTTATCACTTTACGCAATGGCGGCGACAATACTGTCTTTGTTTGGCATTGCAGCATTTTTAAAAAAAGGATGAGCTATGATTCGTTTGCATTTATGGTGCTTGGGTCTAGGGGTTGTTTTCATCTCCGCTGGGGCCCTCATGGACTCCCGGCATCGTTCGCATGTGAGCTATCTCAGCGATAAAGAGCAAGGTGAGGTTTGGGGTGGACAGGGAGCGTGCTACATCAGTGCCGATTTCTCTTGCGGCATGGACGCTACCAACTGCCCTGCTGCTAATTGTGTACGCAATGCAGGAACACTGGAATGGGAGTGCGATGCAAGTAGAGTTGACAAACCCATTTATGAACACTACGGGGACGCCGCGGGACCGACTATAGGCAAAGATGCACTCACCGCTGGTGTGGATACACCATGTAATATTTTTTACTACTGCGGATGCGATACCACTGTTATCGGCACTCCTCCTTGTAGCGGTGACGATTCGCATGTACGTGACAATGACGAAGCAGTTAGCGCAGAATTTATAAACTATAAAGTAGATTGGGAGAATGGTAATTATTGCCCAGATATTGGTGAATGATCTTTAGGGTTGTTTCAAAACCCTAACACAGGTAAAGATTTGCGTCATGCCTACCATGGAAAGAGTGCCCTCAATGGCTGGTAGGCGTGGAGCCTTGCTCACTAAGGATCAGTGGGAGATGGTTAAACCTTTAATTCTGGAGGTCTCGACAACCCGCAGTGGTGAAAGGTTTCGGGCCGACGAGCGGGCCTGTTTTGAAGGCGTTTTTGTGAGTGATTCGTAGCAGGCTCATCGGCAGGATCTGTCGGGTTGGTATTCGACGCCAAGCACTTGTTGGCGACGATTTAGCCGAGGAGGCAGGTGTCTTCGTCGATATGCGGTATACCTTCATTGGTGAACTCGATGAGCAAGCTCGCATTAACTGCAATGAGATCTTCATGGGCGGCAACTTCCATAGGCTTGTCGTGCGTACGCACATCATTCGTGGATTTACCAAACCTTCATGCACGTAGCGTGCGAGATAATTTGCTTACGTAGGCTTTGAATCAGTTTTCAGGGAACATAAATTGCGATGAGAAAGCAACCACGAAGTATTGCTGCACAGTTCCGGTGCATAAGGAATGCGATATTCTGCCTATTCGTTGCAGGAGTCCTGCAACTTCCGACAATATCGCTAGGTGAAACGACGGCTGAGCTTCAGCAATTTATAATTGCTGGAATGAGAACTGAGCGGCAGCAGCTCAAGAGTGGAGCTTATACGGCAAACGGAAAATTTTCAGTTAAGGAGCCAGGAAGCCCCGCAGTCTCGGGGGAAATGTCTTTAAAAGGATTCTTTGATGCCACGCAGGACAAATTTCGTTCCGACAGCAAGCGTCCAGCAAGAACGATGCCTAGCGCAGACGCAAAGGATAAGTGGAACGCCACTTCACGGAAGGTGGTTTCCACCCCTGATATGTCGCTTTTTTATAATGAGAATTTCGACCGGCTAGAAGTTCATCAGCCCGGAGTCCTCGAACTTAGCTCAATGCCAAACACGGAAGGATATCTAGATGTACGCGTATTGGGGATTACCTCTTTTAGTCATCTATTCAAAAACAGAACAATTCATGACAGCTTCTCCGAACTAGAAAAGGCTCCTGCCAGTGAATGCATTGATGAGGGCGAAGGAATTTACAGAATAGTCTGGATCACAGGCCCCGAAGATCGCCGGTTTACGATTTGGGTCGACACGCAAAATGGATTCACCCCTATTCGTCTACAGTGGCAGTTTTATAAGATCGGTTCTAGCGGCGAGTGGTTGGATCCATTTGAGGTCCATGAAATTGGCTGGCGTCAAAGTAGCAGTGAGTGGGTGCCAACATCGTACCGCATGAATACTCAGATCGCGCTGCCAAGTCGCAGTAAACCTGACAAATTGGAGAATGGCACACCAGCCACAAGAGAGATTCACTACGATCTTTCGTTCAATTGGAAGTCAATTAATGAACCACTCGATGACACATTATTTGAATATGAATCCATGGAGCTACCGGTTGGCACTTCCTTAGTAGATGCGAGATCAGGAGACAGGGAACGTCTCGGTACCACGGGAGTGGCATCGGGGCAACCCACAGCCCCTGAGGTGCGCACAAGGTCACCATGGGTCTGGCTGCTAGTTATTGGAAATGTTTTGTTTGTTATCGCTGTCATAGCGTATTTTGTAGCTCGAAGCCGAAGGGCCTGACTGACACCGGCTGTAGAGATTTGTCACAGGCTTAGGTATTGCATGATCGGCATGTTGAGTGATCGCCCACGCTCAAACGGGAGCAGAGAGGGCGATAGCTTCGGGTGCGATAACAGGTGTCCTTTTTGAGTTCCCTAATCACTTTCCATACTGTGCCAATTGTAATATCGTGTTGTGCGGTGTACCTAGTGTGGGCGCACGTCCTACCGTTTCTGCATTTCTTGCTCCCTAGTGATGTTAACTACTCTAGTCCATATTTTCTGAGCCCGAAGCGGAGTGGTAGTGTCTCGCGATGAATACTAGGTCCGAGGAAGGTGCGTCACGTTATTCTAGCTTAAGCCGCAATATCTGGATTTCCATAAGCCTGCTATTGGCTAGTCACGTTGGCTTGTTGATCTGGTCTGCATCCGTACACAGCCCGAACATGAATGAACCATGCCATATGGTTGCTGGGCTTGCACACTGGAAGTACGGACGCTTCGACCTTTACAACGTCAATCCTCCACTTATTAGAATGGTCGCGACGCTTCCAATTTTAGTGATAGGAACTGAAACAGATTGGTCACAATGGAATACGCCACCGCCTATAAGGTCCGAGTTTTTGGTTGGTCCAGATTGGGTGGCAGCCAACAGGGAGGCCGCAATCTGGCAGGTGATGCTCGCGCGTTTCGCTTGCATCCCGTTCAGTGTAGCTGGAGCACTTGTTTGTTTTCTCTGGAGTCGCGACCTCTACGGCAACATTCCGGGCCTCTTGGCTTGCTCGCTGTGGTGCTTTTCCCCCGCAATCTTAGGGAATGCATCTTGTATTACGCCAGATGCACATGCGGCAGCGATTGGGGTAGCAGCAAGCTATGCATTTTGGTGCTGGTTACAACGCCCCACTTGGTCAATTGCAATGATAACTGGGGTGCTACTTGGACTCACGCTGTTATCCAAAATTACATGGATCCTCCTTCTGCCTTTGTGGCCTCTTATGTGGGTCTTTTGGCAGATGACCGATAGTTATCTCTGCCTCGAAATGCTTCTGAGTAGAAGCTTCCTAAGAAATGCTGTACAATTTAGCCTTATTGTGGGGATAGGTGTAAACGTGCTTAATTGCGGCTACGGCTACGATGGCACATTTCATCTCCTGGGTGAATTCAAGTTCTTTAGTTCGACTCTTAGTGGGAAAGCAGACGGGCACGGCAATCGCTTTCAAGGGACGCCTCTAGCGTTATGCCCAATACCATTGCCGGATCAATTTGTTTACGGAGCGGATATCCAAAAACACGACCATGAAAAACGTCCTACTGCATATCTGCGTGGTCAGACATTCAATCATGGAGCGTGGTATTTCTACATATATGCGCTATTGGTGAAGATGCCGTCCGGGGTTATTGCGTTGATGATAATGACAGTTGGACTGAAGTTGCTTTTTGCATTTCAATGGTATCGCTTGCGGGATGAGTTCGTCTTGCTTGCGCCTTCAATTATAATTATCGCAGCTGCAAGTAGCGATCGCGACTATACGGCGCATATGCGATATATCTTGCCATCTGTACCATTTGCATTTATTTGGATTTCGCAAATTGCAGGGACAGCGTTTAAGTTCCAATCTGAAAACGGCAAGCCATTGAGTATAGGCAACTCGTACACATCTAGGCTGATAAGTGACCATTGGTGTGCAGTCAGGCAAGGTGTTGTTGTACTGACTAAATGCCTTGCCACTATCTGTGTCCTCTCCATAGTTGGAAGTACGCTGTGGCATGCCCCCCACTGGCTTTCATATTTCAATGAGTTTGCGGGTGGTCCAGCCAATGGATATCGACATCTAGCCAATAGCAATTGCGATTGGGGGCAAGATTTACTGTATTTCAAGCAGTGGCAGGTGGATCACCCAGAACTTTCTGATGTTGGCTTAGCGTACTATGGAATGTTCCACCCTCATGACATCGGTGTCGAGTTTATCGATGTGCCTGTTCAAATTGCTTCAAATGACGAGCTGAACCTTCACGGTGGATGCTTCGACAAGCCTACAGGGTGGTACGCAGTGAGTGCTAATTTTGTAACTGGACATACTTCGTGGGGATATCGTGCCAACGGCTCAAGGGTGTACTACCAACGACCGTACTTTGGCTGGTTTTCCCGCCTTACTCCAGTTGACCGTGCAGGGTATTCTATCTTGATTTACCATGTTACAGACGAGGACCTCAAAAGGCTTGATGAGGAAGGTGTCAGAATTATTTCACCCCAGTGTAATGCCTTTAAAGAGCAGATTGAGTGGGAGTGGAAGTCTCCGTAGTGCGACAAGTGTGGTGATAAAGTGGCCTTTCGCTCCAATTGGTCACCATCCTGCTGAGAGAACTCTATTTACTCAATCTAGGCTATGGCTTTGAGGGCAATTGGGTGATTTTGAGTTCATCTCGCACACCTTGGGCGGGCCAGATGCCCACAAGGTTACGGGAAATCGATTCGAAAAACTTGGCTGGCGAGTGTTCCCATTCCTGTTCCTGCTATTGTATCGTCCGTCAAGTTGTCGGAATCTGAAATTGGGCCCAAGGGCCCCGAACTCGAAACTGGCTGGTATGCCGTCAGCGTCAATCATCTGTACGGCTATAAGCACTACGAAAACGACGAACCCGAATACACATATTTCCAGTTCGAGCCTGTGGCCAAGGCAGGGCATTCGATCTACATCTATCGGAATGGACCGGAGGAGTCATCAGCTAAATAACAAGCGGGAACTTGGCTTCATTCGTGTTTTGAGATGGATTTGCCTTGTTGAAAACCAATCTTCCGCTTTCGCCTACCCGGCCAGATTGGGTGGCAGCCAACAGGGAGGCCGCAATCTGGCAGGTGATGCTCGCGCGTTTCGCTGCTAAATTATCAGGCATGAGCACCAAGCAAAACAACCTGATCGCTGTAGCCCGACTCAGCATGAAGCTGGCGGCTAAGTTCATGCGGCCCTATTCGCACGAGCAGGCACCCAAGCGGTACACGCAGCCGCAGTTGATGACCTGCCTTGTCCTGAAGGCGTATTTAAAGACGACGTACCGGGGTGTGATCGAGATCATTGATGCCTCAGATAAGCTACGAGAATCGATTGGTTTTGCCGGGCGTTTGCCGAATTACTCGACGCTGAAATACTTCGCCGATCGTTCTCAGGTGACCGAGATAGCGGATGCCATGCTGGTAGAAATCGTCAAGAATTTCGCCCCAGCGGAAGAGGAAGTGGCGATCGATTCAACCGGCCTGGAAACCACTTCTGCCAGCGTTCACTTTCGAGCCCGTAGCGGCAGCAAGCGAAAGAAGTTCGTCAAGTTGTCGGTCTGCGTGCTGGTCGGGTCGCTTCTACCAGCAGGCATGGTTTTGAGCTGGGGCCCTGGCAACGACAAGTGCGAAGCGATGGAGTTGATGGGCAAGTCGGCCCAGGCCATCATGCCCAAAAAACTATTCGCCGACGCAGGCTACGATGCCGACTGGGTTCACGTCTTCTCCCGAGAGGTTTGGAAGGCAGAAAGCTGGATCCCACCGGTCACACACCGGCGAGACGGAACGCTTGGCGGCGAATATCGCCCGCTGATGACCGAGGAAAACCTCAAGAACTCAGGCTACACGAAACGCTGGAAGGTGGAATCGTTCATGAGCGGGCTGAAAAGAACCGTAGGTTCGACCCTTTCCGCGAGAAAGCCAACAGCCATGATGACCGAAGCCGCCCTAAAAGTCCTGACCTACGCCCTGCGGCGTTAGCTGGGAAAGGTTAACGATGTTGGGTGTTCAACAGAGCAAGATGGATTGTAAACGTTCGAGTTATGGGTGAGAATGTGAAATTGCCAGCCCAACTATCATGCCGTCTGGGCATTTACTCTTGCAGGTAAATTACACAACCAATATCGATTGACTTCTACGCCTCCTCATCCGTCCGCGTTTCTTGATATTCGAGTCCACGAAGAGGATTCCCTCCGTGGTTTGACTGCTTTTTGCGCGGGATATGAATGCGATGAATGGAGAGCAGAGCAGTTGGCATACCACCTCATTGAATGGCTCCCTGAGTTTGCCCTTACGCACAAAGAAATAGAAACACTCGGTCCTCATAATGTGGTTCGATTGTTATCTAAAGCAGCAGAGGTGATCTACAACACCAGAACTGCTTCGGCAGAACACGCCGACAAACGCGGCGAAATCGGAGAGATCCTGCTCCACATTGCTATTCGGCAAGTGTTTAAGTCAATTCCTGCGATTTCCAAGTTTTACTACAAGGACTCGGCCAACAATACCGTCAAAGGTTTTGACGCGGTCCATGTTGTTGCCACTTCTGACGAACTTCAATTGTGGTTGGGAGAAGTCAAGTTTTATAAAGGCATCTCGTCCGCGATTCGAGATGTGGTCAAGGAGATCGACGAACACACAGAGCGAGACTACTTGCGTTCCGAGTTTAGCCTCATTGCCAACAAGATCGATGATTCATGGCCTGTGGCCGACCGTCTTAAACGGCTCTTGGACAGGAATACATCTCTCGACGAAGTGTTTTCTTCCATGGCGATTCCCGTCTTTCTAACTTACGAGAGCCGAGTGATACGAGACTCAAATGCCGTAACGGAGGAGTTTCGGAAGAAGTTTGATAAAGAAGTGAGGAAGCACTACAAAGCATTCTCGGATAAAAACCTTCCGCCGGAGATCAAGATTCATTTGTTCCTACTTCCGCTTAAACTGAAGTCAATGCTTGTAGAGGCATTCGAAAAGAGGTTGAAGTCATGCCAGTCAATCAGCGGCTTGTAGATGATTTGCTCGGGCGTCTCAGCTCGGTTGACCAAATCGCGACAGACCCCTTCGCGGTCGCTTCTGATCTTTGCCGTTTGGTAAGTCAGGATAGTGATGCTGCTGAGACACACGAACTTGTCCTTCGTGCGATGGAATATCGTGAGGCATTTGGAGACTCTACCGTGATTCTTGACGGTTTGCTCAGGCAAATCGGACTTTTTCCATACCTTGATCCGAATACGCTTTCCCTTGGTGACGCGATTGCTTTGGAAGCACATCGTCCGTCAGACATGGGCGATCAAATCGTATTTCATCGGGCACAGGGACATGTCTATCGACTTCTCTTAGAAGGGGAAAACGTCGCACTTAGTGCCCCAACAAGCTTTGGAAAGAGCTTGATAATTGATGCGATGATCGCGTCGGGAAAGTACAGCAATATCGTAATCGTTGTCCCGACACTTGCTTTGATTGACGAAACTCGTCGTAGATTGGCTGAACGATTTCGAGATAGTTACAAGATCAATACACATCCTTCGCAAACGCGTGGCAAGAAAACGGTGTTTGTATTGACTCAAGAGCGTGTGCTCGAAGTAGAGAATTGGTCGTTCGTAGACTTTTTCGTGATCGATGAATTTTACAAACTTGCTCCTCAGAGAGAAGATGACGACCGAGCGGGACTACTGAATCAAGCCTTTTACTCTCTGGTTAAAAGTGGGGCTCAATTCTATATGCTTGGCCCGAATATCAGTGGAGTTACCGAACAGAATCACTTGCGAATCGCACTGAAATTCATCAAAGAGCCACATTATCACACGGTTGCCACTCAAGTGCATCGAATGAAGACTGGCAGTGATAACTTGGAATCGCTGGTCGATCTGTGCAAGACTCTTGATATGCCCACGATCATTTTTTGCAGGTCACCTAGCCGAGCCTCTGAGGTTGCTCGCCGTCTTGTATTCGAAGGGTTGGGTGAGAGAAAAGCAAATCTTGCAGAAGCCTCCGATTGGATTGGGCGACACTTTCATCCCGAATGGCATTTCCGAGAGACGCTGGAAATGGGGATTGGCGTCCACCATGGTCGAATCCCACGGTCATTGGCCCAATTTGTCGTCCGAAAATTCAATGATGGCGACATTCGCTTCTTAGTGTGTACGTCAACGCTAATTGAAGGGGTTAATACGAAAGCTAGAAACATCATTGTCTACGACAATCGTATTAATCGAGAGCAAATTGATTTGTTCACCTTCAACAACATCAAAGGGCGTTCGGGAAGAATGTTTGAGTATTTTGTCGGTCATGTCTACGTGTTTCATCCAGATCCTCAAACGGAATTGCCCTTCATTGATGTGCCGGTTCTTTCACAATCGACAGACGCATCTGACTCTCTGATTGTGCAAATGGATGAAGATGATTTGACGGAGGAATCACGAAATCGTCGTGCCAGATTTCTCAACCAATCATCACTGTCGTTCGAAGTGATTCGACTGAATCGTGGTATCGACCCCGACAGACAAATTGCGGTTGCTGAAAGAATTGCTGCGGGAAGTTCTCAGTACAAAAATCAATTCGCGTGGTCAGGATCGCCGAGTTTTGACGAACTCCGGCAGATGTGCGAGTTAATCTATGAGGAGTTTGATGGGCGTCGACTGGGCGGAGGGTCTGCTCGTTCCGCCATGCAACTAACCATGATGATTCGCAATCTGCGAAATCGACCAGCCACCAGAGAACTAGTTGAGCAACAATTTCAATATTCTAGTTCGTATGATGAGGCGGTAACGCGAGTCTTGGACTTTCTTCGGATGTGGGCAACCTTTCACTTTCCTCGATTTTTGCGCGCCGTGGGGAACATTCAGCGAGATGTGTTAGAGCGGGAAGGTCGCCGTTCGGGTAACTACGACTGGTTCGCAGGTCAGGTCGAGAGCCTCTATTCCGATCCAGTCCTACAAAGCTTAGAGGAATACGGAATCCCATTTGACACGTCGCGCAGACTGGAAAACCGGTTAGCCACAAGGGGTGATCTCGATGCATCATTGGATCGTTTGTCTCAGTTGGATGTCACAAGTTTAAACCTTCATGATTTTGAGAAAGAGTTGCTCGATGACGCAATTCGCCACCTTTAGGTCAGGTAGAGGCCGGTAGGCAATCCGCGAGGATTCGCGAAGACACACTTCAATGAGATCAAGCACAGAAAGGCCAAAGGAATTTATGTTGGCAAATTTGTTAGCAGCGATCTTGCCTGTGGGCTTGTTGTTTCTTGGAGTGGTTTGCGTACTTATTCCAATGCTGCTTTGGAGGCGTTCTGTATCGAGACACAAGCGTGAGTCACCTTTGACTCGCAACATGCTTCGCCCTCCCGGATATTCGCTGGGATTGAAAGTAGATGATCTCTCGGAAGAGATTTCGTTTTACCTTCTATCGATTATGGCTGCTCCTGTCTTGCTCTTCTCGCTTCACATAAGCCAGTCCTATTTTGGTGGAGAGCCGGAGTCCTATGTTCGTGCCACAGGAATGTGTCTGGTCGGATTAGTCATTATCTTGTTCATTGCTCGCCGTCTGAATCAACTCTTGAAAGAAAGACGGCAAAAGCGTCTTGGTTTCGAGGGTGAGATGTTTACAGGCGAAGAACTCAATCAACTGATGCTCAATGGCTGTAGGGTATTTCACGATATCGAGTTTCCCTATGGAAATATCGATCATGTGGTCGTCGGCAAGAGTGGTGTCTATTCAGTGAACACTAAGATGCGAGGAAAGCCAAAAGTTGGTGAGGGACGTGCCGAGGTGATCGTGGATCATGACAAGGAAGTCATTCGATTTCCAGATTGGGATTACAAAATTCCTGTTGCTCAACTTGAAACCGAAGCGAAATGGCTTTCTCAGTTTTTAACTTCTTCGACTGGTGAGTCGATTGCTGTGGAACCGATGCTCGCACTTCCCGGATGGTATATCAAAGATAGGATAGGGCGCGGGGCTGCATTCGTGTTCAACCCACAGAGCCCAAAACGGTTCTTTGTCCAGAACCGCCAAGTTCTGACGGAAACCCAAATCAAGAAGATTACTCATCAACTCGAACAACTTTGCCGGAATGTGAAACCATCGTTCCGAGAAGACAAATCTTGGAGTTCTAAGCAGATCGCAACGAGTAAATCGTAACCTGCAAAAATTGTCGTGAAGGATGATCGCTTGGGTGATAGAATTCGGGCATGAACAATTCCGATCCAGAGCATATCGATCCGAACAATATCCAGTCAGGTCCGATTCGTAATGATTCGCTGCCACCTGAATTGCTTGAACGAATTCGGGCCGTTTATGATGTCATTGGTAAATACATCAGCAACTCGCTGGAACAGTTTGAAATCGGCTTCATGCGAGATACGAGTCCCGAGGATGAAGTTATCATCTGGAGCAGCATTGCGGCAGCTTGGCTGGACTACCATGAGAAGTATCTTGGTGATGAGCTTCTCTCGGACGAAGAAGAAAAGAAGTTGATCGGGACATTAGTTGCGATCTCTACTGGCGTCGAAAATGTAACTGTTCTCCCTGTTCCTCCAGATGTCGGCAAAAAGCTGCTCGATTGTTACGACGGGCTTTCTATGGAGTGAGCGTCTTGTTCTTCTAGCTCGGCGTTCCTTCGATGTTGAGACAGCCGTTGTGGGATCACGCATGCCCTTCATGGTTGAACTCTTCAGCAGTGACAATGCTTCACACCACTTTTTCGCATTTGCGAATCTAATGAAAACCGCTGGGTGACTACAGAATTGACTCCTATACCACTTTTGCCCACTGCCGAAATGACTGGTCGAAAAAGTCGATAAATCGCTGTTCGACGTCATGCCGAATCGGAGACAATCCAAAGAATGAAGTTCCTCTCTGGCCGTGGCCAAAGTAGCGGGCTAAGCCTAAATCGTGCCCGTTGGTAGCAAATGCCTTGAATTGAAGGGTTCCACAATCCGCAACCAAGCCGACGAAAGTTCGCCCCAGCACTGTGCCTAGCGACGAGTCGTAGAACTTGCATTCAATTGCACCATATAACTTGCGAGTTGCTGCAAATGAACTTGGCGACTGTCTGATCACTTCTGCTGCTGCATGGTCGTATACCGACACATCCACTTCATGGATCGCTTCAGAGCTACCTACGTATTGTACGTCTGCATGAAGTTCAAATTGTTTTTCGCCCAGATGACAAACAACGTAGGCAAAATCCTGAGTATCTGAACCAAGTCTACCGTGCCCGCCACGAAAAACAGCGGGATCTGGATTCGGACCTGAAATTCGACCATGGATAATAGCTGTACCCCCAGCTTGTCGCACGGCTGTTGCAAGGCATGAAAGTACATACGCTTCAAATGCATGTTCTCGCGAGGGGCTATTTAGCTGAAGGATAGCGGGAACTGAAGGTAGATCCAAAAGAGTCGATATTGCATCCATCAGATCGTTGAGCGTAGCCATTATGCTATCTCCGGCATAGAGAGTTTGAGCGTCCCAGAAATCTCAACGACCTTCCGCAAGGCTGTTTGAAGCTTCTTGCGTTCTTCCTGTTCCATCGTCGGCACGTCGATTCTATCAACGCCAACTGTATTGTCTTCTGGCATCCACTTTACTTCACTAACGTCAAAGGTGTCTCGAATCGCCTGTACAACGAGGGGCGTTTCCAGAGAACAGACGAGGTGCTCAAGAGCCACGGCGAGACGCTCCTCCCCGGACATCTGGCGTAGAAATTTATCTGACGAACCTTCGCTTCCAGCAAGCACCACGCCGCGAGCAACGGCTATGCGAATATTGGTAGCTAACTCTTCTTCCCCCATTCGATTAAGCAATGAGAGCGTTTTATCGTACACGGATTCGTGGTCCAAATTGTCCGCTGACATTCAATAACTCCTCAGACTGGCGGTGTGTGTCTGTGATCTTAGATTTGCGATCTCCCCAAAGTCCACATGCACCACGCGAAAATGCATCTCGTCAGTTGTAGAAATGGTGAGGTAGTTCGCTACTTCTGTATTTGAGACGGATTTTCCACTGCATTCCTCCAAGGGTGTGTGATTCCCTCAAAATAACGGCATAGCATTGGTAAACGCTACCAAGGGGCACTATGATTGTCGACTAGACGTTAAGCTGGGATCTACAGGAAGAATCGGCAACTACGGCAGACATTAGAGAATCATCATGACACGTGAGTTGATGCCATCTATTTTGGATCGGGAGATTGATTCGCAGTCCAATGACGCGTTTGGGCACAGTCACTTTTCGCTGGCTCTTGAGAGCTTGATTGAGGCCAATGACAACCATCCACCGTTCAGTATTGGGCTTCTTGGAAAATGGGGCAGTGGCAAATCTTCGATAAAGTCGATCTATCTTGCCACGCTAAAAGATAGAGGTGGTAATGGACGAATTTTCCCTGTCACATTCAATGCGTGGCGATATGGAGGTGAGAATCTAAAACGTGCTCTTTTGCGCCACGTCTATTTAGAAGTGGGTGGTGATAGAGGTGCATTAAATGATGCTCTGTTTAATGCCTTGCAAGAAACGGTCAAAAAGCCACTCAACTGGGGAGAGGTTTGGGCCGAGTTCTATGAGCGAGTTGTGTGGCCCTGTATCCAGTTGGTGATCGTAGCTCTAGTAATTGCAGTCGCTGGAAGTTATATCGCCCAAGCCTTTTCCCTAGATAATCCATGGACTTCCGCTTCTGTGATGGGAGGAATCACGGTACTTGGTTGGAAACTTATCGAATTGCTTCCCAAGCTCAACAAGACTCTCCTTGCTCGTACAACGCCACTCGTGCGTATCGATGCTCCCCGCTCAAGTTCAGAACAATTTGAAGAGCTTTTGATTGGTCAGATTTCCAATTTCAAAGCAGGAGTAGTCCTGAAAGGTAAAGGCAAAAAGTGCGAACGATTGGTGGTTTTCGTTGATGACCTTGACCGACTCTCGGCAGAGGAAATGGTTGCCGGTCTGGATGCAATCCGAACTTTTATGGAAATCCCGATTGGAAACACGGGCATCGGAATCATATTCGTGATCTCTTGTGATGAAGATCGAATTGCTGAAGCACTGTACAGAAGTAAGTCCACAACAACGGATATGCCGGGGGCTGTGTTCAACCGAAGTGACGCCCGTAGATACCTTGATCGTATATTTCAGTTTCGTCTTGAGATCCCTGAGCTACCGAAGCGCGATATAAGAGCATTTGCGACGCACCGCCTCAAATCGGACGTACCGGAGATCATTTCCGATTTACAAAAACAAGGAGTTCCGCTCGAAAACGTAATTGATCGCATGATTCATGTTGGCGTCGAAAGTCCTCGGAATTGCCTTCAGATCCTGAACTCGTTCGTGCAATGCTGGTGGATTGCGAAGAAGCGAGAAAAGATTGGCCCCGGAAGTGAGCTGGCTGGAGGGCTTCAGCAGGGGGCCGTAACAAATCACCCTATGGCGTTGGCTGCTCTTTCAGCGTTACGCGTGGACTTTCCCGATTTCTTTCACCATCTCGTAAAGGAGCCTTATTTGGTGGAACGATTTACGGGAGTTTTTGTGCGAGGTGAACCTCTCAATGAACAACCGGAGTCTACCCGAAATATTCTATCCCACTACGCAATGTCCGACGGCGAATTGCTACCACAATTTCGTCAATTGAAGAGGTTTTTGAGCAGTTTGTCCGGGCTTCGCTGGCCGGATTCTTTGCTTCCGCTACTTCAGTTGTCCCAAGATCCAATTACTCGGAGTCACGGTGACAAGGCCGTACCTCTATACGAGGCTTTTGTCTCCGATGACAGCGATGAGGTGTTGAGAATTCTGGGGCGCGAGGCTGATAACAGACCATTGTCAGTAGCAGAAGTGCGGCTACTTAAGGACATGGTTGATGACCTTGAAAGGGAAACCCCTGTTCGTCGCGACAATGCCGCTGCTTGTATCGCTCAACTAGCTAATCGACTTCCAGAAGGAGAGGCTCACCACTTGCTTAGTCCGTTGGCGCGTAGAATATCGCACTCTCCTGCATTACGGAATCGATTGGGAATACCAAAAATACGGAACATTCTTCCACCTTTAAGTTCAGATGACCGAAGGGACGTTACCGACAAGATCGTTGCTGACTTGCTTTTAATTGAAGGCGATACTGAATTCCGGCTAGAAAGCGGTCAGGCACCTCAACTAGATGATGCCCTTCAAATGGTACGTGATGCGAGTGAACTTGCACTTTGGGTACGAAGCGTTGACGGTTTGACACCAGCAACCGATGAGCAACTCCTTCGCTGGTTAGAGATTCGCAGAGTCGGCGTTGATGGGCGTGAGGGGAGTTTGTCGTTCACTGACCTTGAGAAATGGGTCACTGAATACGACAGCACACTCCTAGTTTCTCTGAAGGATCGTTATACAAGCCTTGTGATAGAACAGTTGGAGGCCGAAGCTTTAGACGATCTTCCAGTCAAGGCAATGCTTGAAAAGAGTAAGCGAGTTTTTGACTCGCTATGGGAGGAAGGTCAAGATAGCCGATTTGTCTTGTGGCAGCAGCTAACGCAGTTGGCTTCCGTTAGAAACGAGAATGCCGTGCAACTTGCATGGAGCACGATGCTAGAGCACCCTGATGCACCCGACGATAATGACTTGTCGCGATTTGTAACCTCACTTGCATCGCGACTCCAAAAAGACGCAGAGGATGATGAGAATTGGCCGCTTGATTGGGAAACGGGAGGGGACGCTCTCATTTCTCTGGTTAAGAACCGGCAAGCAAGCTTGGATACCGAATCACAAAAAGAACTTGCTGGTTTAGTTGATGCATGGTCACGGCATGACATTTGCGCCCGACACGCTTGCGAAATGATTAACATTCTTCGAGAGATTGATTCTAGCGAGGCTGCGACAATCGTTGAAAATTGGATCCAACGACTTCTTACGGATTTACCCAATGATTGTGTTGACTGGATTGTCACACACTTCTCGTCGGACTGGACGGATCATCAACGTCAACAAACGGTGAAACGCCTCACAACTCTTGTCAACAACGAGAACATTTCCGAGGAGGAGGCTCAGCGATATGAGTTGATAATGGATTCCTTTACGGAAGACTCACTACAGTCTCCTCAACTAGTTTCGCACGTTACAAATCTTTGCGCGCAGCTTAGGGATCGTACAAGCAACCCCAATCAGTATGTGAACAAAATGTTCTCAGTGGCAGCGTCACATTTGCATCTTGCTGATTCCGCTGTAGCGGGCGATATGCTGCAACAACTGTTCACTTCGATTCGCGGGACTCGATCACTCTTTCGTTGGGCTCACGGAGAGATGATTGGTCATTGGATCCAACCCAGTGCTTCAACTGCGACCTATGCCCCAATTCAACTCTTCGATGAAGGATTAAAGGACGCGAACAATTCGCCAAGGTCAGAAGGTACAGGAAAACTGCTCAAGTCGCTTTATTCAATTAGCACACTCAATGTTGAGATTCCCGATGCATTGGCAAAATTGGCAGATGCGTCCTGCAAAGTATGGCCAAATGATTCCGATGTAGTAGTTGAGATTCTCGGGAAAATCCCCTTCGTGCCGACGGCAGAAAGTGTAGCATCTTTGATAGCAAGCGTTGAGGTTGAGTCAGAAGATGATTTGAAGAAGCTAGAAGACGTTTGGTCGCTATTGGCAGACAAATCAGATCTCAATGATTGCTTTAGGACAGCGAAAGCTATTCTTCAACGACAGCCGGATAACTCATCTGAATATTCCGATCTCGGGTTGAAGTTATGGCTCGATGCAAATGGCGATAAGCAAGCGGACGTTATCGCGCAAACGTTTAATGACGAACTGACGGACGAGCAAAGAAGGCGACTTTGGCTTCAAGTTGATGAACGCAGAAATTATTTGGGACATGAATTTGTCTTGTCTCTCATTCCCAAAGTGCTTGGCTTCGAAGACTCTCCTCAGACAGCAAACACCGTTGTCGATTCTCAATTGAGGCTGGCAGAGCTATTTTCCAGTAAGGCCGAAAAATACGACCTTGGAAAATCGCTTTTGAATTCCTATTTGTCTTCCGATTCGATAGAGATTAAGAGGCGATTATTAAAGTGGGTTAAGTCGCTGAAAGTTGATGAGGTTTTAAAGGACCTTCCGGATTTGGGGGGCGTAACGGAAGAGGCTCTTGATCTCCTGAAGGAAGAGTTTCCTCGCTCTCGGCATTTAAAACGCATGTAGCGAGAACGCGCGTTAAAAGTCTTCCCATGTTTCGCAATTCGAGTGATCAATAAGTTCATAAACTGTATTTGACAAAGGCGTGCTCATTGTGGAATCCCGAAAGAACGTTTGCGAACACGAGTTGAGAGGATATGTCGTTCAACTAAGAGACGCGATTGAACAAGCAAAACTGAATCATGTCGATCCCAAGCCATTGTTATTTATTCATCACTGGCCGAGCAACTGTTGTGACGCTCCATATCTGTTTCTGTGGCTTTACTCGCAAGGGTACCGTCAGATGCAGAGAAGGTGTGCCGACGTACGAGAATATGGCAAAGGATTCGATAGACATGTCTGGATGGTTTTAGACGGAATTAGTATTGATATTACTGCAGATCAGTTTCCCGGAATTTCAGAAAAGGTCATCGTAAGTCGTCAATCCGAGTGGCATGATTCTCTCCGTCTAATTAGCGAGGAACCATGGGCCTTGGGTGGAGAGGATTGGTTGTATCAAAAGCACTTGGAGATCGAAACTGGAGAGAGTTTTAGAAATTGTCTTCTAAGATACTTACTAAAACGTTGATGAAGTTGCTTTTCCACGCGGGTGTTGCGACCAATTCGTACCCGAGCGATTCTGAATGCCGGTCTCGCTGAAAATTGAGACTTCTTCTTCAGAACAATGCCTGTGCTACATCGGAACAATCAGGCACGACTCGACTTAGGTTGTGATCCCCTCTTCATGTTTCCACTCTCAATTCAGCGATCTCATTATTGCTAATCTCAATCCCGCTTCTCCTCGTCGCAAATCTCATGAAATCTATTCTCCACGCCTAGTTCGGTATCACTCGACACCCGCAACGTCACCGTCAACCAATCACCCATGGAGACGGCGATGTCCAAAAACAGCCAAATTCGCACCGAGATCACCAACCGCATCATCGAAGCACTTGAAAGTGGCAACCTTCCGCCTTGGAGAAAGCCGTGGGCGAATGATGCCAACGCAGGTTTTCCCCGAAACGTGTCGAGTCAGCGTAGCTATTCTGGCGTCAATCCGCTTCTTTTGACGCTGGCGTCCGAACGTCACAATCTCCAGTCTCGTTGGTGGGCAACCTTCAAAAAGTGGGACAATCTCGGTGGCAAGGTGATGCGTCGTCCCAAGGATGTTCCTTCGGGGCAGTGGGGGACGAAGATCGTCTTCTGTGCTCCGATCAGTAAAACCAAGATCGACGACAAAGGTGAAGAAGTCGAAGACAAGTTCTTCATGCTGAAAACGTACACAGTTTTCAACATCGATCAGATCGAAGGCGATCATCTGGACTACTTGCGAGTAGGAATCGGCGACGACACCCGTAGTGGTGATATCGAAACCTTCGAGCGTGCCGATGCCGCAATCGCCGCTACGGAAGCCGATATTCGGTTCGGTGGAAATAAAGCGTTCTACGATCCACTTTCTGACCACATTCAGGTGCCTCGCCGAGAACAGTTCAACGGTTCAGACTTCTACGAAACAATTCTGCACGAACTGGTCCACTGGACTGAGCATAAGGAACGTCTCAACTGGGATCGTACTACTAAGGGCGACCATGCGTATCCACTTGGCGAATTGATCGCTGAGATCGGAGCCTGTTACCTCTGCGGCGAACTCGGTGTGCCGATGGCTGATCGAATCGAAAATCACGCCTCCTACCTAAAGTCGTGGCTTTCAGCGATGAAGCAGGATGCCGGATTCATCTTCAGGGCAACGAGCCAAGCATCCAAAGCGACCGACTACATCCTGTCGTTTTCTCAAGAGCCAGCCGAAGCCGTCTCCGAAGAGGCGACGGTTTAACACCCGCAAGTCTTTCGTCCTGATCGGGACAGCCGAGCAGTGGCATAGGTAGGTGAACTAACGAGGGCCTCAGTTTCGACACCGAACAATCCAGTTGGACCGCTTTGCTGAACTGGCCAGCAGCCGAGCGACCACCCAACGGAAAATTGCGAAGTCTCGAAGCCCTCGTGGATCACCTGCTTTGCCTTGCTCGGTCTTTCTCAATCTAAAGGAGCGGATGTATGGCAGATGATCGATACCTTCCCGGATTGCCAAAGCGACGACTCGTCAAAGACGTTCGCTCGCACCTGTGGCGATGCGGGATTCGTCCGAGAGGGGAAGCATGGCTGGCAGCTTGGCTATGGGCCGATGCAATTGCACGCAGCTACTACCACAATCATTGGCCCATGGCGTCGGAGATCGCCACGCAGTACGTCCTTCTTCTGCTCGCCCAGATGAGTGAAAGCTGTTCGCTACGGCTACCATATCGTGCAGGTGACGTGATGCCAGACAAGGTAGCAGAATTGCTCGCCGAATCGCCCCTAGAGCAGCTAAGAATCGAAAACAGAAAGCGGCGAAAACGATAGGACAATAATTTAGCCAACACCCGCAATCGTCCCGTCAACAGAACGCAACCTGATGGAGACAAACATGGGCAATCGATTTGGTGAACATGACCTTGAGGATGCGGCAAAACAAGCCGCTGGCAACTGGAAGCGATTCGAGTGCTTCGGTTGGTATCGGGAGAGTGAAATCGATGATCCAGAAAACTGGGCGACTATTTACACACACTACCGAGACAGCGGTTTGCTCGATCAAAGCAATGCATCCATCATCTCCAAGGCTCTCGCACCGTACACGGATGACGACATTCCAACAGTTGTGATGGAGAGCCACAACCACTGGGTGGTGGGTTACATCGATGGCTTTTCGATCCGAGTTTACGACACCCGTAACCAGATCACCGAAGCCTTTCGTGCCTACCACCGTCTGGCTGAGCGGATGGCGACCTATCCGATCCTCGACGAGGAAGATTACTCGGAGCGAGAACTCGATGCCGTCATCGAAAACATCACCAATGCCGCATGGCGGCTGAAGGATGATTACGAACTGCCCGAGGGTTGGGAGTGGGGGGCGTACCACTGGTTGTCGGAAAACGAATCAGGAGAGATCGAAAATCGAGACGACCAAGGCGGCTATCCGAGCGAGGAAGCTCTGCGAAGAGCTTTCGATGCACTGGATTACGTCTGCACGGAACCAGCCACATGACACCCGCAAATGGGAAGCAACGAACGAACCAACAAGGAGCCAATTATGGATTTCCAAGATTCCAACTTTCCAGTTTCTCAAACCATGACTGCCTTGGAACAACGTCAGCAACTTCTGTCGCATCACGTCCGGCTGTTGGCTCGTAAAATGAGCCATGCTTTGTTCGTATTTGGAGCAACTGGCGGTTTGGGGAAATCCAAGATCATCCTCGAAACGCTTGGTGAAGTTGGGATTGAACCGGTCTTAATTAACAGCCATATCACGCCGCTCGCTCTGTACAGCACGCTTTTCACCCACCGAGATGACGAAGTGATCTTTTTCGATGACGTGGACAGCATGTTCTCCAACATGGCTCACCTCGGCTTGCTTCGTTCTGCATTGTGGGGGAATCCGAGGGTTGTCACCTACGGTTCAAGTCAGATGCCTGACAACTTGCCGCAGAGCTTTGAGTTCACATCTCGTTGTATTTTTGCCGCCAATGTACTGCCGATGAAAAACGACGCTTTCAAGGCGGTTCTGTCTCGTTGCGATCAATTCGAATTGTCGGCCACGAATCTCGAAGTGATCGAGATGATGCGGACGATTGCCGCCAACGGCTTTCAGGGGGTGACACTCGATGAAGCGGAGTCGGTGATCGACTTCATCGAGCAGCACGCCGAAGATCGGCAGTTATCACTTCGTTTACTGGGACCAAGTTTAAGAAAGCTGAAGTATGCCCGAGACGAGAATATCGACTGGCGACCAATGATTAAGAGCCAATTGCAGTCCCTTGGTCGGAAGCAAGTCGCCACCAAGAGACTCGACAACAAAAGTGTGGACGCCAAGGTGTTGAGGGACGCAGTTCGCAAGCATCCAGACTCGGTTGGCGATCAGCAGGAATATTGGTGTGGCAAAACAGGGAAATCCCGAGCGAGCTTCTATCGAGTTTTGTCCCGGCATCGATCTGAGGCAGAAGCGGGATAACACCCGCATCTCTGACAGAACGAACCAACTCAATCTATTAGGGATATTTCAAATGCCCCAGATCACTGCTACCGCCACGTTCAATGGATTGCTTCTGAAGAATCTTCCGGTCGTCAATCCGGGCGACTGGTTTGGAAAGACGTGGATCGTCGAGATCGGCGGCTCCTACTTTCCATTGTATTTGATTGTGGAAGCCGACAGCGTTTGCGGCGTGATAGACGAACTGGCTGAGAGTGAAGAACATGGCCACCACATTGTTGTCCTGCCTGAAGACCTCGGGGACTACGACCTCGAATCCTGCCACTATGGCCCATCTGGTCAGGTTCTCGACCTCGATCACCTGATGATCTACGGGACCGAAGGAAGCAACCAGCCATTCAAATGTCGCTACCACGGCGATCATCTACCAAGCGAAGGAGTCGAGCCAACCGAGATGAATGATTGGCTCGAAGTCTAACACCCGCCAGTCAGTCATCTATCCAACAAGTATTCATCTGGAGTTCGGTCATGATCGATTCAGTTCGACCTCGATTTCGCATAGGCACAGTTGTGGCAACGCCGGGTGCATTGGAAGCAATGGAGAGAACGGGAACTGCGCCTCACGAACTAATTGGTCGCCACGGCAAAGGCGACTGGGGAGATGTTTGTGAGGAAGATTCTGAAGCCAATGAGATTGCTCTTAAAGATGGAGCGAGAGTTCTCTCCGCCTACCACTTGAAAGATGGCACGAAGCTCTATGTCATCACCGAGGCAGATCGCTCGTCCACTTGCATACTGTTGCCAGAGGAATATTGAACAACACCCGCCATCCGTTTGTTCAATTCACACCCTTACTTTGGAGACAGCAAATGGACGACTTTCTCGATCAATTCATGGAAGATCACATTAACGGCGGTTATGGCGACATCCTCGACGAACTCAATTCCGAGGAATACGACGACTTTCCCGAAGACGTTCATGAGTACGACTTTGAAGAGCCTTGGGACGACATCCTCGCCCAACAGGAGCTAGAGGACTTCGAGCAAGCCGACGAGTATTTCGGCTACTTCGGCGACGATGGGTTCATCATCTAGTTCTTCTCATTCGATCTCAGCACCCGCTAAGCCGATGCGGGAAGTCACGGTGACTTCTCGCATCGGTTTCTTCATTTCTTGGAGAGATTCTTCATGGGCTGGACCTATCCATACGTCAGTTCTCGCAAGCAACTCATTCAGCAACGAGTTGAATCTTGGGAACGTGAAAACAACGGTATCACGATCACGACGACCTGCCTCGCTCACTGTTTCCGAGGCGGTCGCTTCTCCGGCGTCCTTTGGGCAGTATGGAAACGCAAATTCACGAGTGACGGCAAGCCTGTTGAACCGGATCAGCGATGGATCAGTTGTGACTTGATTCGATACCACAGCGGCGAGTGGGGCTACAAGGACATGGAGGAATCTATGCTTCCCTATTACTACTCATGTCCTCAGAAGTACCTCGATCTCGTACCGCTCGAACAGTACGGCGGGAACGTCGAATGGCGAGAACTCGTGAGACAACACCACGAAAATCAACGGGAAAAGCGACGGCGAAAGCGGTCGCAGATGTCTCATGTATGACACACCCGCAATCTGCTTGTTCCAACACATTGCCTTTTCATTCGGAGATCGACATGACTGACTCAACCGAATCCATCCGCCGCCAACAAGTCGCCGAGATCAACGCCAAACCCGGCAGTCGTGAATATGTTGCCGCCAAGCATGGCGAGGTATGGAATACGTCGGAACTTCAGCGGGATTTTGAAGTTCTCGGGTTTCTGGCTCCCTATTGTGTTGTCCGCCGCCGATCCGATGGAGTGAAGGGAAACATCATGTTTCAGCACAATCCTCGCCTCTACTACGGATTCCAACCGGAGTAGTCAGTCAAGCGTGCTGTGGGCGTCATGGAGGATGCCCATCACACCCGCTAACTTGAACGATGGGAGACAAGACCTTGAATCGACAAAACCACAACCCATTGCAAAAATTCTCCAAGCGTCCCAAAAGCCTCCGGTAGTGGAGGAACTATTTTGCCAAGGGAACAAAGCAAGCTTGGCGAAAGTAACACTCACTAGACGCTCTGCAAGGACACCGAAATAGATTCCTCGTGGACAATCTCACGCTGTTGCGGATCGAAACCGAGGACCAAGACCGTCTGTGGATGTACATCTGGACGAAGGCCGAAGTGTTTGCGTGCTCTTGTGCAATGAGACTTCACTGCACGGGAATTTCCGACGAGAACTTCAATCAAGAATTTGTAGCCAAGGATATCACCAAACGATGCTAGTTTCTCAATATCCTCCCGGATACTTCGAAGTGGGTTCGTTGTCATTTTGAATTCGAGTACCGCAAAGTTTGCCCCCATTTTGCTTGTCTTACGGTGAATCAGAAAGTCGGGACATTTATTGAGATTGCGAATGTCTTGATAGCATTTATTGACTTCTGCTTGTATCACAAACTTCTTCCCCTCTGGCCACGTTTCATTGCCCCAGCGACATCGAGCCTGATGGTAGAACTCATAGGCGAGGGGGCGTTCCTGAATTTTCTGATTCTCCAACGTTGGCATCTTGGCTTCGAGATAGCGTAATTCTCCATAGTTTACCCGTGACAAGGAAATGTTCTCCGGTGCCATATTGGTCAGGCATTCTTTGACGAACGACAGGAAGCCACTGCTCATTCCGATTCTCACTTTCACAGTTTCCGAAAGATTCTCTGAGAACGTGAAAGTGTAAATTGTCACTAGTCTACAGAACAACGGTGATTTCAGCCAATAAACGTCAATGCTTTCCTTCCCTCGCAATGTAACGGCTTGCCTCTAAAAGACTGTTTACACCCGCAACTTGCTCGAACAGTACGACGAACAAAGCCAGCGGGGAGCCATTATGTCGAAAGACACTGCCATCTACTGTAGAGTGTCAACTCGGGACCAACGCCACGCAAGCCAAATGCCTGACCTCGAACGCTGGGTTGCCTCGAACGACAGCAAGGTCATCTGGTACGAGGACACTTTTTCGGGCCGAACGATGGATCGCCCCGGAATGTCCAAGTTGATGGATGCTCTGCGGCTCGGGAAGCTGGAGCGGATCGTCGTTTGGCGTTTAGACCGGCTGGGACGAACCACCAAGGGCCTATGCGATCTCTTTGATGAGCTTCAGGAGCGACAGGTCGATCTTGTGAGCCTAAAGGATGGATTCAATCTTTCTTCACCTGCCGGTCGTTTACATGCCCGCATCCTTGCCTCAGTCGCAGAGTATGAGACGGAAATCAGAGCGGAGCGTGTTGCCGCAGGGCAAGCCGTTGCTCGCCGCAAAGGCAAGAAGTGGGGAGGAAGCAGGAAAGGATGGCGATGGAAAGTCACTGACGATCAAGTAAATGCGATCCACGAATTGCAGTCTGGTGGCAAGCCCATTGCTCAGATCGCCAGAGTGACTGGACTTTCAAGGCCGACTATCTACCGTGTACTGAAGGAGGTTGATCCAATCACACCTACATCTAAGTTATGACAAACTCCTACTGGCCAAACTCGATTCCGTCCCCGTCCATAGGCATCGACCTTGATGGAACGATTGACGAGGCACCAACCTTCTTCCGACTGCTCTCGCATCGGTGGCCGGGCAGGGTTTTCATCATCACATTTCGTGATGACCGAACGAAAGCCGAGCAACGACTTGCTGAGTTCGGCATTCGTTACGATGAGCTTGTATTGGTGACATCGCTCGAAGCCAAAGCAGACGTGATTCATAGGCTCGGCATCCTGATTTACTTCGACGATCAGGATGAAGCGATCCAGCACGTTCCACATCAGGTCAACGTCTTCAAGATTCGGAACGGCGGCAACTTTGACTTCGATGTGAACCGTTGGCTGTATAGCGATAGGACCGGAAGGCAGGTGTGATTCGTTCGAATCCAAGAACACCCGCATCAATCTCGGAGAGGTGGTTAGTTCGACCGATTTACTGAGTTTATCGGCGGAGGGGGCAAGTGTGTTACAAAAATTGAAATGGAGAATTTGCGATCAAAAAGGGTACATGCTTATTCCCGAGAGATGGGCTATTGCCGTATAGCAGGTGTTTCTTTGTATGTGTGCTCGCTCTGCCGAATCGAAACGCTTGCGCAGCCTTTGTTGCAAAAAGTGAAATGCCCGGAATACCTGATTGCCAAAGACTCGTTTAAAGTTATCTTCAAGGGTCCAAGGCCAAAAATACTGGGCTGAGTTTTTCTTTTTCGTAGTAAGGGGCGGCACCTGAGAATGAAGGAGTTTCTTCACTACGACGATGTGCTTTCCGAGATCGATGGACAAAGGGCTTCGTTGTTACTCGGCAACGGATTTAGCTGCGCAATTCATGACGGTTTCCGATATGACAGTCTGTATCGACTCGCAGTGGAACAGGGGATGCCAAGCACTGCTGCTGCGTTGTTTGAGCATTTCGGTACGACCAACTTCGAAGCGGTCATGCGATTGCTAGAAGACTCGCAGTGGATAGCGTGCCATTATGGAATTCTTGCTCGGGATCAGGGGAATCTACTCACTGAAGACCTTCAGAAAGTACGAGAGTCTTTGATTGCCGCCATTACTTCAACACATCCTGCAAATCACTATTGGCTTGACGAGCCAAGAAAGAAGAGTTGCTGTCAGTTTCTTGGGGCCTACCACGACATCTATTCCCTTAACTATGACTTGCTCCTTTACTGGGTGTGCCAATTCAGTAAGCCAACCAAGGTTGACGGATTTGGTTTCCCAAATGGCCAAAACGATAATCCACCGTATTTAGTCCTGTCACAACCAAGAGACCAGAAAGGCTGGGTATATCATCTTCATGGAGCATTGCATCTCTACACCGTGGACGGGGAAACGAGAAAGCACCGTTTCCACTTTCAGCGGCGTCCGCTTCTGGAGGTAATTTGTGACGGAATTCGGCAGTCAGAGTATCCTTTGTTTGTAGCTGAGGGTACTGCCAAAGAAAAGTTGCGTCAGATTCGTACAAGTATGTACTTGTCGATTGGCTTTCGTCAGTTTCAGCAGGCAGAAGGAACGCTTGTAACCTATGGCCTCTCATTCGGCGAAAGCGATGACCATATTTCTGACGCCATTGCGGCAAACTTAGGGATCAAACGACTATACGTCGGCCTATATGGAGAGGCAGATTCGGTCAGCAATCTTAGGACACAAGCCGCAATCAAAAAGATCGAGGATGGGCGTAAAGCGGTCTCATCCAGATCAGCGTTGACCGTTCGATACTTTAACGCTGAATCAGCATTTGTCTGGAATCGAGACTTTGAGGATGCGCAGTAAGGGCGAGGGAATTGGAATGCAAGGGCGATCAAGTTAATCCTTCGGCTCCTCAGAATCGAACCGAAACAGACTGCGGACATAGTGCGCAATCTTTAGCGGAAGTTGGATTCGGCCATCAGTAATTGTGATCCCTAGAGTCACGACTATGAGTTCGCTCGCAAGCTTTAAAGCCTTCAGCGAATCAGTTTCCAAGGCCGACTCGTCTTCAATCAAAAAGTGAAGATACTGTCTTCGTAGTCCCCGAAGTTCGGTGAACTTGCTTGCCAAATCAGCATCCACATCGTCGAGGCCTTCGAGCACTTTGACTCGTTGATCCTGTCCCATTTTATCGAAACTTCTTCCGAACAAGAGCTTCTGCCGATCTTTATTAAGAGGCTTGCCGCCGATTTCCGTTTTAAGCATTTCAAATCGCCACAAGGCAACCATCTCTCCAACGAGACCTGCTTGTGCAATACATGCCACCGGCATTTTAAGGATGAAGCAGTTTCTTGCTTCGATGAGTGGCCGCAACACGTGGTTAATAATCGTTGGATGATTTGGTACAAGCCCCAGTCTATCGAGTTGCTTTGAGGCTTTTCTGTATCGGGATCGAATTGTTTCGAGAGTGTCGGAATCTTTGACTATATCGCCAAGGAGTTCTAAGGACAGTTCGCTGTCTTGCGTGCAGTCGGTTTGTCGCTTTGCGATCTCATCAAGAGACAGAATCATTAGCGGCTTTACCAGTACCTCAAATGTGGCTTCATCATCCATTTTCTGAACTCAACGCTTTCTCGCTTCAGCGTGAGCAAACTTGCGAATCTAAATATGTCGCTCACCGCAAAAATCGTGATTGATTGACAATAAGGAGATGGGTGGGCACGTCATTGTTCACAGGCAAACGAAAGATTCTTTCACGAAAACACAAACTAACCCAATTTGGTCATCTCTTCACGTATTTCCCGAAGTCTCTGAAGTATCGCCAGAATGTGTCCACTCTCGAACATGGCGGCGAGATGGCCTTCGCAAAATCGATCCCCTCGCACGTGCGTCGTGAACAGTTTTACCACAGTGATCGAATCAACGGATCGCAAACTTTCGGGATGCTTGATGTAGAGTTCCGAGTCCTTCCACTCTGTCCAGTCAAACTTGGGAGTTACCCAGTCGTTATCGTAGAGGGCCTGAACAAAATCTTGCACGATGTCGCTTCGCCGAAAATAGGGGTAGCCAGTTGCAGAATCCTTTTCGTGAGTCCCGGCGACAAAGCCGTCTTGTTCGAAGTGATCCAAGTAGGGAAGAATCGCATCGATCTGTTCAATGGTCGGCTTTTCGAGCATGGAGTCGGCCAACTCCGAAGTGAAAGTGAATTGGTAGTTCGTCGGACAGTTTAAGCATAAGCACCCGAAGGACTTCAAAGCTAGTGAGTTGATTGGCAGCGGCGTTGTTTTGGTTGCAAAAGTTGTAATGCGTCAAAACGAGTGGACACAGTGGCCATCCTAAGAGTTATTCAGTCAAAAAGCTTCGCAAAATTTCCGGCGAGTATTGTCTCCAAGATTGACTTAGAAATACTGAGCGGATTTTCATTTCCTGAAAATGAAAAAGCCGCCAGAGAAATTGCTCTCGACGGCCAAATAACAATCAGATCACGATTTGATCTCACTCGAATTCTATTATCCCATCGGTGCCAGTCACGCTGTGTCGTGATGTCTCTTGGCCATGGCTTGCACAAATGAATTGCAACAGGTCTCCTTCTTCCGTCGCCATGAGAATTTGACAGCGATTTTCGTTGCCGTCCTTGTCGATGTAGACAAGATAATCTTCTTCTCGATGAAGAATGGTGTCAAAGTCGTTGATCCTTGATGGTTTGCCGACTTTCAGTTCTGCGAAGGTAGCGCAACTCATTTTTGTCTTGTTGTCCAGCTACCCTATTGTTACCCCAACAAATCCGTACAAAGAACCTGCATTGCGTTCCGTGGGCTGCCATATTCGATCGCCGACAACGGCGTACTGTTCAGCTTGAAGGACGTTTCATGCAGCGAGAGATCGACTTCCCCCAGAAATAGCTTGGATGCCAAGATATGGTCATTCATCGAACCCGTGATAGAACGGCTGAACGCCTTTGAAAAGACAACTGTTGCCGACGAGGGAGCGACAAGTTTCTGGTACACAAGGCTCAATCCATCCTCTTCCATGACTTCTCGGATCGTACTTAGCATCCTGTCCAGAAAACGCATGTCATCCGAAATTCCACGACCATAAAGCACCGCCGAGTAGAGCGAGGCGGTGTTGGTAACGAGGATGTATTGTGTCCGAGCAACCGTGAAAAGGTGGGCACTCCAATCGGCCAAGGGATTGGAGTCGAGAGGATAAGACTTGGTTGGCGAAACGTGGATTTTCTTTCCCAGCTTTTGGGTCAGGCGAACGATCATGTGAGGCAACTTTGATGATAGGAATTCCTCAAAACGCTTGGTTGCATTCTACCAATTTCCGCTTGGCGGAAGGTAGGCTCAAGCTTTGAATTGCGTCCCATGAATTCCACCGTAATGGAGTGACTCGAAAGCGTCCTTACGACCAATCTATTCTGTGATGATCGTATCGAACGGCAATGGTTTTTCTTCCTCGTCGATCTTCAGCATGGGATTTCGAAGATGAATCTCTGCATTGAGCGGTGAGATCACGATGTGACCGGTAGTGCTTTCCGCCTTGGCGACTGCATTCACTTTAGTGTCATTCACCTTGACGGTGATGTTCTTGTGCTTATCGCAAGTGATCTCCAGTTGGTTCCACTCGCCAGACTTCATTTCTGCTGGACGGAGGGGAACGACTTTGCGTCCATCTCGTAGTTGTCCAAGCGGAAGTTCCACCTTGAACTGTTCAGTTGGCAGGACCATTTCGCCGACGCTCTTGGGATTCAGCTTGATTTCGATCCCATGGGGAATCTGTTGAGTCCAATCTTTTGCCTCGGGATTGGGAGGTGTCGAAGCGATAGCGATGAATGGGTTGGCTTTAAGATTGTCTTCAAGGAACTGAAATTCAACTTTGAACGTGTATTCGGAGTATTCCGTGAGACTTGAGATGCAGAAGCCTCCAGCGTTCCCGTTGACGACCAATCTACCGTCACGAGAAACAACAAAAGCTCTTTGGGGATCGACCCCTTTATTGAAGGTGTCGTAAAATCGCCAACCGCCTTGCTTGCTTCCAGCGGCGGCAACCTTGGTGACGATGGCAAGTTCTTTGTGGTATTCAACGATGGCTTTGTCACCGGGAATCAGAGCCGAATATTCTGCCGCTTCATCTGCAATAGTGATGACCGCTTTCCTGCTCAGATCGAGTTCAGTCGTTTTGCCGTTGTAGTCGACAATGATCGTTCTCTTCTCGGGATTCACCGACTTGATTTCCACTTCGACTTCAACGGTTTGGGCAAAACAAACCGTCGTAAAAAGAGCTAAGAAGGTAACAGTAAGTGCGATGGTTGTTGGTCGTATCATGGTTCTTTCTCAGTGAGGATTGAAGGTGTGTGAACAGTGGCAGCAGATCACAGAATTTTGAAAGTCTCCGGGATTCAGTTCCTTAACGAACTGGTGGCAGTTGGGACACGGGATTGCCACCAAGGCTTCTGGAATTGGCAGTTGTAAACCAGTACGTCGTCATCAATGACGGCTAACTTTGATGGCGATGTTACCGGATTGTGTGCTTCCGTCTTCGCAGAAGAAGGTGATTTCAAGATCGTCACCACGGTGAAATTGCGGTCGTTCAACTTCCCGTGGAATATCGACTATCACCGGGAATCTTGTGTTCGGCGAATCTGAATAGACCCAGCATTCCACAACATCGATATCGGGAATGTTGAAGACTTCCCGCTGGATTGGACTGCCGGTGTTGATGGTCTTGTCGTAAGCTACCTTCATGCGAACCGCTTTCCCCTTGAACTTTGAGGGGTTGTCTCCAAACTCTACTCGTTCGTCTGTTGAGTTGCCGAACAGTTCCGCTGCCTTCAACTCCATTGGAGTGCTTGCAGCAAGTGCCCGATCACGCTTGGCTTGGTTTTGCTGATGTGCTGCGAGCACTTTCTTTCCTTCGTCCGACTGAAGGTTGATGACCAGATCAAAATTCTCGGCCCGTTCCAACATCTTTAACGCCGAACTTCGATTGCCCTTTTGTGCTTCGAAGTCGATCAGTCGCTCCAACACTAGCGAACGATTCGAGTCTGTCATGTGGAAGAAATGCTTATCGTTTAGGTCTCGATAGACAGAGATCGCTTCCTCCGTACTTCCTTCATTCCAAAGTGCATTGGCATCAGTGATGAGGTTAGCTGCTTGAGCCCGGTCTGCCTGAGAAGACAACATTCCAAAGACGCCCATAAGGAAGAGGAAGCCAATGATTCCACCAGTCCAAATCCATTTAGTGGTTGCCGACCAAGCAGGGACCAACCAGAGCAGCAACAAGCTCACCGGAAAGCAGCAGGGAGTCAGGAGTGGGATGGTGATGTAGCAAAGGATGTCCTTACTATCGACCGATTTCGAGTCACTCGGTGCTTCTTCAACCAATGCGACTTGCTCCGGGAATAGCCCCTTGACCTTCTCGGCTTTAACCCACTTTTCTTGTCCCTCTCGCATGACAAGCGTATTGGGATGAATTTTGCCTTCGTCTGCAAGCTGTTTCAGTGTCCGGGAATCAACAGGACCGTATTGTTTCCCGTCCTGCTTGTAATACCAATTATTCTTCATTTAGCTGGCCTTGGTTGTTGAGGTTGTTGGTAAGAGTGGATGCTTGATTTGCCTGACTGGGATTCTGAATTCGGAAAGCAGCCGACCTGTTTCACGTTGGGACTTCGAGGTCGGATTCCCACGACGAATATGGAGAAAATGTCTGCGAACAGTTCCAGCAGATCACCAGCCCATTGAAGTCTCCGGGAGAGATTTCCCAGACGACCTCATTGCAGAAGGGACAATGGCAGCTTTGCCGGTTGCCATTATTTAGATAAAGATGCTCCGGTTCGTTGAGTACACCCAAACGCTGAGCATCGGCATCGGTATTGAAAGGAGGCGGGAGAAAATCCAAGTATGGATCGCCGCCCGTATTGATGAATTCTTGATACTGGGGATCGTTGCCGAAGAGAACGAAGCCGACCAGCCGCACCACTGCCCACACGAATAGAACCAGCAGGCCAATACCGAGAACGGCACCAAGAATGAACGGGCCAATTGTCACTGCCACGCCAAGGGCGGCTGCGGCATGAAAGAGTGTCACGCCAATAGACCATCCAAGCAGTCCGAATCGACCGAGGATGGCAAGCTTGGATGTTCGGGGGCTTTCGCTCATGAAAACACTCTCGCAGTGATAGTGGATGTTCGTTGGCATCCTCTACTTGCGGGTGTCATGGGCGCAAAAAAAGAGGAGCGACGAACCAAGGCCACTCCTCACACCGCCGCCAAGCGGTCACAAGAATAGCGCAAGGCCGTCGCCCCATAACGGGGCGACCGCACTTGCACATGCCTCTTGTGAATTCGAGGACCCAAAGGCCCAAGTTGGCGGTTTTGTGAGGAAGCCGTGTGCAGACGTTCGCACGTCGATCAAATTGTTAGGTGGTGACTGGCCACTTTTGGGTCAGTGTTTCTCCATGTGAAGTCAGTAAACGCCATCAAGCGGATGGCGAACCTAATATAGTCGAGACCAATCCGAGGTGCGAGAAAGGTCGACCGGTGTTGAGGTCGATTGAATGTAGTGAAGCAACCGGTTTCGATCTGAGTCATTGTGATGCCGTAGCGGAGCGATATGGCTCAAGCTCGACACGGGAGGATTGCACTAAATCGAAAGCTTGTCCCTAAATGCGACTCAACTTCATCAGTTGGTTTGGTACTTGGCGTGAAGGATTAGGTACAAATCCAATTCGGTACAAATTAGGTACAGCCTCGGCGCATAAAAAAAGCCCTAAACCGTTGTGGTTTAAGGCTTTTCAAGTGGAGGATAACGGGATCGAACCGATGACCTCTTGCATGCCATGCAAGCGCTCTCCCAGCTGAGCTAATCCCCCAAGTTGGGACAAAAGTCGGTGGAATATTCCCCACGACTCTTGCGTTCTACTTTATCGGCAACAAGTGCCGTTAAGTAAAGGGTTAAAATTACCAATCGACTCGCAGTGTGTCAACAACCGGTCACCGCAGTTTGGTTGTAAGTTACACTATTGATAAGATTTCCGCCGAATTCAGACTCTCAATCGACCCTGGTAAGGGGCTGACGACTGCCTTTAGGAACAACAGGACACGCGTGAAAAAGCATCTGATTACCGTCCTGAGAATCCTTGTACCGGCAGGCATTTTGGCCTACCTGTTATGGACCATTGGTAGTGACCCGGAAAGTGCGGAGTCGGTTCGCCAGATCTTCAGCAGCAAAACCCGGTGGGGTAATGTCGCGATTGGGTTTGGATTTGCCTTGCTGGCACTTTCGTGCACGTTTATTCGCTGGTATCTGCTGGTCATCTCGGTCGGGATTCCCTTCTCGCTGAAGGATGCGTTTCGCCTTGGGTTCCTGGGGTACATGTTGAATTTCGTGGGCCTGGGGGGCATTGGTGGCGACTTGTTCAAAGGCTACGTCCTGGCGAAGGATAACCCGACTAAACGCCCCGAAGCGGTCTCGACGATCTTCATGGACCGGCTGATCGGGCTGTATGCGTTGTTCATGGTCACTTCCCTCGCGGCGCTCAGCCTCGACCTGGAAGGCTCGCAGCCAGCGATTCGCTCGATGGTTTACGTCGTCCACGGTGTGACGATCGGCGGATTTCTGGGGTTGTCGCTCGTCTTCCTGCCAAGCTTTGCCAAAGGATCGTTTCGCGAGTTCCTGGAAGATCTGCCGAAAGTTGGCGGGGCATTCAAGCGAACCTTCGCGGCCGTGGGCATGTATCGTCGTCACCCCAGGTATCTGGTGTTCATTGGCCTGTTGAGCTTAGGGGTGCATTCGTTCTTTTCCGTGGCCGTGTACTTTCTGGCATCGGGGCTGTTTGAGCGGCACCCGTCGCTGCTGGAGATGATGGTCATTACGCCGCTGGCGATGGTCTTCGCCGCGATCCCACTTTCGCCAGGGGGCATGGGAACGTTAGAACTCGCGGTTACCGAGCTTTACGTGACCGTCCCAGCTGAAGAGTTCAGCAAAGCCAACGGAATAACCGTTGCTTTAGGGTTCCGTGCCATGACGATCGGCCTGGCGTTTATCGGGGCGATCTTCTACTGGACTAATCGAGCTTCTGTCGACCAGTCGATGGCCGAGGCTAACGCCGAAGAGGAGACGCTGGAGCATTTGGCTGAGGGAGTGGACGAGCCACTTGAGCGGTCTCAGCAACCGGAGCCGCGTTAACTTCCTGGCCGTCGATTGTGATACGAGCATCTTTCTGGAAGGTCGCCGGAGCGGTGTTTTCCAGCAATGTCGATTCGATCACTTCTGTTTTAGAGAACCCTTCACCACGAAGCTGAGCGGTTCCGTTATCGCCTAACAGCGATTTGGTAAGCGTTGCACGCGAAGCACCTCCAACCGAGACGCCGCTACGTCCGTTACCACGCGAGGTGATGCCAGCGAGTTCAACATCATAGCAATTGCTATGCACGTTGATCCCATCAAGTTGGAAGCCTTGAACGGTCAGATCAAGAATCTTGACGTTGCGTACTTCGTACAGCGTGATCCCTGTGCGATGCGCCGTGTAGCTCAAACGGTAGCTGCCTGGGCCGCGATCCTTTTCAGCACAAAAGAAGATCATGCCATCGAGCAAGCACCATTCAAGTGGTTGGAGCGTGTCGAGTTCCCCCATATCCTTGATTGCCACGCGGGTAGCCGGGCGGTCATCCAGATAAAGCTGGTGGTAGCTCTTGTAGGTTGGGGCGAAGCAGTAGACGTTCCCTTGCACGTGTTTCCATCCCTCAGGTGGAACGGGTGCACGTCCATCGAGAATGGCACCGTTGCCTTCAATGGTCAAAGGAGAGAATCCCCAGCCGCTGTTGTTTCCGCCTTGCAGGGTGATCGATTCCTTGTACGGAACACCCGTGTTGGTGAGGATGATGCGATCCCCTTTTCGCGAAATTCTCAGGGCCTTGGCGATCGAAGCGATGGGGCCGTTTTCACCCTCTGAGAAATGCGAGGAGTTCCCACGGTTACGATCGTCGCCACGCACATTGTCGACGAAAATATCGTCACCGCGAGCGGGCGAGGTCAGGAGGATCAGGGTTAGGGCGAATGCGAAAAAACGCATGAATGTCCACTCAATCGATGTAATCGTCAAATTCGGTCCAGATTTACACGCCCCATCATGCCGTGCTTGCCGCGTGATTTCCACAGGGAAACCGGACTTAAAACCAAAAACGTATCCCCGAGACAAACCCATCCAACTCAATCCCCTCCAAGTTGGTGTATTGATACCCCGCGAACACTTCGGCCCGTTTCCACTGTGCACCTAGGGTCGAACGAATCCGAAACAGATCCGCTGACCCGACTTTACCCAGGTCCATCTCGGTCGACCAAATCCATGGTTTGCCGATATAAACGTCGTACCCTGTCGTGAAATTGATCCCGAACTCGGAACCATTTCGGTCTTCCAGCAAGTTAGTTCCGAGTCCGAAACGAAACTGGCTGTGATATCCTTGCGGGGCCCGGAACGTAAAGTTCAGGTCCCCCATGGTCAGTTGATCTGTCCCGCCGGAGGGGATGTTCTCGAAGTACTCGTCCCACTGCATGTCGATGCCCCAGCGACTGGTACCTTCGACCAGCAGTTTGGTACCGACTCGCGACAGGTTGCCGAAGTCCGTTCCATATTCAACCGATCCGCGGATCGATGTTGTCTTGCCAACGGTGACCCACTCGTCTCCCATCAGCATGTAGCCAAACTCGTGCTGATAGGGGTAATCCGAAAAATACCCCGGTGGGCCATATATCGTGTACGTAACTTCTTCCCCCGATGCATTGATGCAGCAGACCGTGCGCTGATCGGGGATCATCGCATCGACTGCGGCGATCGTTCCATAAAACAGCAACGTTCCAGCAAGTTCCCCCAATGCCGAACTGGCATCATCACCGCAGTCGTGATGATGATCTCGGTCTCGACGCTTGGGTTTAGCCTCTTCACTACGAGGTGGATCGGGATCGTCGGTTCGGCTCTCCCCAGCGGCTGCTGAAAGTAATCCGCCTGCCTGGACGCGCGTGGTAATCATTGGCAATACCACGATCGAGACGATCAGGCTCAATGCCAGCGTTTTTACCATGCGAAAAGTCCTCGGCCAGTGGAGAGAGCACATCCTATCCCATGGCGCGCAGCCACGATGCAGGATTCCGAGCGCGGCAACATTACGAAGCACCTGCGACTGGGTCAAGGCGAGTTTGACTAAGGCTACTTACTCGCGGAATCAACGCTGCTAGCGTGAAGAACCTTAAATCGCAGGCGGATCTGCTCGATCGATCCGCACGTCAGATAGACGGTGTACTGGTGCTGCAGGCCTGGCGTCAAAGCGAATTCCTTGATCGGAGCGACATACGAGCATGCCGAGTTGGCCTCTTGATAGCGGTAGCATGTCGCTTTCTCGATGCCGGGGACATAGAGGCCAATGCCGATATCATCCTGGTTCACGTAGGCAACCCAGTTCTCGTTCATGGTGACCGATTCATTCGGAAAGCTTGGCTTGCGGCGGTGTAGCTCTTCACCGGTCCATGGTGAGTTTCCGGTATACGTAACGAGCGTGTCGTACTCGGCGTGTACGAACACCGCTGGCAGCTCTTGTTGTCTTGGCTTGTGTGTTTTGTTTCCGGCGTAGTTCATCTGGAACTCGATCTTCGCGAAGTAATCTTCCAGCGAGATCGTTTCGGTCATCGTGACTTCGTCCAACAACTGTCCGCCAGCCCAGTTGCGGGGCGTGATCTTGGCGAAGAGGGTCTTATCGTTGCTACGAAACTCCGTCACCTTGCTGGGCTGATTTTGGTAAGAGCCTCCCTGGACGGGGTTATAGACCCACGGCTTGTCGACCCACTTCGAGTCGTCCGGGTCGCCATAGTAAGACTGTTGAATGAAACGACCGGTGTCGAAGTGATCGAGAAGGTTCTCCTGAGAACCTTTGGGAGCGAAGTATCCGATGCAGGCCCCACGCGATTTATCGACGCCGATCCGCAGGTAGTAGTTATCGAGGTAAGCCCACTCTTCCGCGGATAAAATGGGCGTGAATGCCAGAGAAACCAGGATGAAAAGGACGACGCCACGTGTGTTCACTGGTAGTCACGAGTTGGGTTAACGGTACGATTGAGGGATTGCCAGAACGTTCCATCTTACACAATCAGCCATGGCCCGCATTCTTTTGACCTCGGGACCGACCCGACAATACATCGATCCTGTCCGTTACCTGACCAATGCTTCCAGTGGGCGAATGGGATGCAGCCTGGCCGAGGCCGCCGTGGCTGCCGGACACGAGGTCGTGATCGTCTCAGGCCCTGTCACGGTTACCTACCCAAGCGAGGCGACCGTCCATTGGGTCAACACGACCGACGAAATGCTAGCTGTCGCGCAGGAGCAGTTCGAGAACTGCGACGGCCTGATCGGCGTGGCGGCACCGTGCGACTACCGACCAGAGTTCGTTCAAGGGCAAAAGATCGCCAAGACAGGCCAGCCGCTGATTCTACAGTTGATCGAGACGCCGGACGTCGTCGCAACGCTGGGTGCGGAAAAGAAGCATCGCTGGGTGGTCGGTTTCGCCCTGGAAACCGAGGATCGTCGTTTCCGGGCCCTGGTGAAGCTGGAAAAGAAGAGCTGCGACCTGATGATCTTGAATGGCCCCGAGGCGATGAACAGCGAAGAGAACCATGTCGAGGTGCTTGCCAAAGATGGCAGCGTGGTCGCCACTCTCGAGGGAAGCAAGCCTGAAGTGGCCACGCAGATCATGCAAATCGTCGGCCAGCGGTTAATCAAGCCGTAACACATCAGGGATCCGCGTCGGTTTTCCTTCGCGCGTAATGCAGGCGAGCAGCGTTTTGCCTTCAACGACGAGATCTTCCTCGCGACGGATTTCGTATGCCAATTCGATCCGGGCTCCCTTGGCTTTCACTGTTTTCACCGTGACTTGCAGTAGGTCATCGAACTCGGCCGGCAAGTGGTAACGGCACTCGACATCGCGGACCACCAGCAGTGTGCCGTCGGCTTCCATACGCTTGTAATTGAAACCACCCGCACGCAGCATTTCGGTGCGAGCCAACTCGAAGTAGGTGATGTAGTTGGCGTGATGCACGCGTCCCTGGGCGTCTGTTTCCTGATAGCGGACGCGGACTTCGATGGTGTGTTCTGTCAGCATATTCCCACGTTTCTTGCAGGGCCTTGGCGAAAAGGGTCGAGTTTTGCCACCCCACCTGTTGGGGCGAAGATTGACCGAACCCTAAGCCTTTTTTATAGTTGCGGTTGTTAACTGCCAATTTCGTTTTAGCATGATTGGGGCACTATGAGTACGGGAGCCGGCTCCGGTACCAATTTCAGCACCATGCGAGGTCGCGATTACCCCTCGCTGCGCCAGTTCACCGTTTTTCTGGAAAACCGCGTCGGGCAATTGCTAGAGATCGTCAGGCGCTTTGAAGGTAGCAACGTTCGCATTGTTGCTCTTTCCATTAACGATGCCACCGAATGTTGTTTTGTTCGTTTTCTGCTGAGCGATCCCGAAGGGGGACGCGAGATCCTGGAGCGAGCTGGCCTGGCTCTGATCGAATCGGATCTGATCGGTGTCGAACTGCCTGCCGAAAAACAGCCCCTGTTACGGGTTTGCACGGCCCTGCTTCAGTCGGAAGTGAACATCGTTCAGGCGTACCCACTACTTTACACGCCTAACAATCGTGCCGCTGTCGCATTGATGGTCGACAACACCGACATTGCGATGGACACCCTTCTGTCGCGGAACTTTAAGGTCCTGACCGAGGACGATTTGAAGTTCGACGACTAGTTCTTTCGTAGGGCTGCCGCTGCGAAAAAACCGTTAAAATCGCGCCATCAGGTCCGAGAACCGGGCTTCTCGTCGACGAACCTGCTGCCTGGGTGCCAAAGATGGAGCTTTGTCCGATAGAATTCACTGCAAGATCTATCGGAAGTTATCCGTACCCCCTACCCGCCATCGGACACTGGCAGCCGCATGATTCACGTTCGTGATCTCGTCAAGTCGTACGACGATCTCCAACTCGGAAAATTCACGGCAGTGGATCACATCAGCTTCTTTGCGATGCCTGGTGAGATTTTCGGTCTTTTGGGTCCTAACGGTGCCGGGAAGACCACGGCGCTTCGTATTCTGAGTACGGTTCTCGAGCCCACTTCCGGCACGGTACAAATCGCCGGATACGATGTCACCACCGAGCCTGCCATGGTGCGGCATAAAATCGGTTTCATGTCGGCCAATACGGCTGTATACGACCGGATGACGGCTTGGGAGATGGTCGAATATTTCGGCAAGCTGTACGGCCTGCCTGATCACGAACTGCATGACCGGATGGAAGAACTCTTCCACCGCTTGGGTATGCGCGAGATTCGCGACGTGCTGGGGGCGAAGATGTCGACTGGCATGAAGCAGAAGGTTTCCATTGCCCGGGCGCTGGTGCATGATCCTCCGGTGCTGATCTTCGACGAACCGACGCTGGGGCTCGATGTGTTCGTGGCGCGTGCTTTGGTTCAGTTGATCTCGGAACTGCGCGACCAGGGGAAGTGCATCATCTTTTCGTCGCACATCATGCGGGAAGTCGAGAAGCTGTGCGACAAGGTGGCCATCATGAATCGAGGCAAGATCCTCGCCGAAGGGACCATCGACCAGTTGCGAACCGAATACAACCAGCCTGATCTGGAAGAGTTGTTCTTCCATCTGATCGGCGAGCCGGATGGAATCGCCAACTAACGGCAGCGAGAGCAAGGAATGAACTGGGACAACGTCAAACTGATTCTAAAGCGAGAACTGCGTGATCAGGCGCGTGATCGCCGTACGCTCTTTTCTGTGATTGGTTTGCCGGTTCTTTTGTATCCGCTGATGGGGCTGATGGTATTGCAGGTGATGCAGTTCCGGACAGCCCACCCAACGCGGCTGCGCGTGATTGGCCTGAGTGAACTGCCAGGCACGCCTGACTTGTTTGTGCCATCGGTCCAAAAGGAAGGTGAAGTTAATGACGATTCGGCTTACGAATTCTCGCCGATCCTTTTGCAAGATGCCGGTGTGACGAGCCACTTCGAGATCGAAGCCACAGAGGCATCCGTCGACCCAGCGGTGGTCGAGAAGACGGCGAAAGAAACACTGGAGGCTGATCGGCTCGATGCGATCATCTACTTTCCGCCTGGCTTCAAAGAGCGGATGGAAAGCTTTCAAGATGAAAAGAATGATAAAGAGTCGAAAGCTGAGTTTCCCTCGCCGCAATTGATCACCAATTCGTCGGACGAGCGTTCGAAGCTGGCCGACGGCCGTTTGCGGCAGATCTTGCATTCGTGGCGCGAAAAGCTGATCCAGCACAATCTGGAAGCCAACGATGTGCCGGCGGTGATTACCGATCCATTCAGTTTCGGCACGCTCGATCTTTCCGAAAAGCCGCTCGATCAGTCGTCCTATCTTTGGGCGAAGATTTTTCCATTCATCGTGGTCATCTGGGCACTGACCGGGGCGTTCTACCCGGCGATTGACCTTTGTGCCGGCGAAAAGGAACGCGGTACGCTTGAAACGCTGCTCTCCAGTCCTGCGCTGCGATCAGAGATTGTGGCCGGCAAGTTACTGGCGATTATGACGTTCAGTATCGCGACCAGTGTGTTGAATCTCGCGAGTATGGGGTTCACGGCCAGCTTCGTCATGGGGCAGGTCGGCGGTGGCGAGATGGCATCGCGGCTTAACTTCGGTCCTCCTCCGATCTGGTCGTTGGGTTGGCTGTTTCTAGCCCTGATCCCAATGGCCGCTTTGTTTAGTGCCCTGGCCCTGGCGATCGCCACGATGGCCCGTAGTAGCAAGGAAGGGCAGTACTACCTGCTTCCCTTGTTGATGCTCAACTTGCCGCTGGTCGTGTTGCCGGTGCTGCCCGATACCGAATTATCCTTCGGCACGTCGCTGATTCCTGTGAGCGGGATGTCGTTCTTGCTCAAGGCGTTGATGGAAGGGGATTACACCAAGGCGGCCACCTATGTGCTGCCGGTGCTGGGCGTGACGGCGTTTTGTATTTGGGTGGCCATTCGCTGGGCGATCGATCAATTCAACAACGAGTCGGTCTTGTTCCGCGAAAGCGAACGATTCAGTCTCCAGGCATGGCTCCGCAAGATGTGGCGTGATCGTCAGGACACGCCTACCGCGGCCGGCGCGTTTGTGATGGGCATTTTATTGCTTGCGCTTCCGCACATGATCGGCAAATACGTGATGCCGGTACCGGGCCCTGATGGCAAACTGAGCCTGGCTTCGCTGGTGCAGTACATGCTGACCAATCAGATCGGCTTGATCCTGCTGCCGGTACTGATCGCTGCTTGCATCTTTACTCGTAGCGTGAAGAAGACCTTCTCGCTGCGGTTATTGGATGCCCGCGTTTACGCTGCCATATGGATGGCACCGATCCTGGCAATCTGTTTGCATCCTTACGCGATTTACCTGCGTGAGATTATCCAGAACATGATTCCAATGTCGAAGGAGCTTCAGGATCAGTTGCAGGACATGCTTGGCAGCACAGCCGAACTTCCGATCGTGGGGATCTTCCTCTTGTTTGCCATCTTGCCGGCGGTTTGTGAAGAGTTTGCCTGCCGTGGATTTATCCTGTCAGGCATGCGTCATATCGGACATAAGTGGGCGGCGATTGCGATCTCGGCGATCTTCTTCGGGCTGATGCACGGAATTCTGCAGCAGTCGATCCCTGCTACGATTTTTGGCCTGATGATTGGTTTCCTGGCGGTTCAGTCGCGAAGCCTGTTCCCAGCGATCCTGTTCCATGCCACGCATAACAGCCTGGTGTTCGCCCAGGGGATGATCACGACGGAAACGATTGAAGAGAATCCTTGGTTGAAGGTGCTTGTTGCCACCGCGACCGAGATGCCGGGCGAAGCACGTTATCAACCGATCTTTGTCTTCCTGTGCGGGATCGGTGCCGTGGCGCTGGTGGGGATCTTTGCCCGGATGCCGGCGGAACTGTCGTCGGAAGAACGCCGGCAGGAAGCACTCAATCACCAAGGCGTATTCCGCTCGGCGATTGGCAACCGTAAAGATAGTAGTACTTCGCCTTAGTGTTAGCTGGGGTTTGCCCAAGCTGGCGGTGGTGCCTGGAAGGTTACCATCTCGGCCGTTTGCGGATGACGGAAACGAACTTCCCAGGCATGCAGGCACATCGGTGGTTCGTCGATGTCGAGCGTCTGCTTCTCTTGCATGACCCCGTCGCGCTGGTACATCGGATCTCCCACGATCGGGAAGCCGAGGTGCCAAAGGTGCAAACGAATCTGATTCGTACGTCCGGTCTTGGGAGAGACTTCCAGCAGGGCTGTTCCATCTTCAAAACGCTGGCGAACGACAAAGTCAGTGCGCGATGGCTGGCCACCTTCTTCGACGCGGCGGCCACCACCTCGAACGCGTGACGTGCCGATGGGTTCGTCGCAGATGAATTCGTCTTCGGTCGGATGACCATAGACGAGTGCCAGGTAACGCTTTTCAACCCGGCCTTGCTCGAACTGCGGCTGAACCTGGCGGGCAACCGCGCTGGTACGAGACAACACGGCGACGCCGGTCGTGTTGGCATCGAGGCGATGAGCGATGCGTAGCTTCTGCGGATGGTAAACCTGTTCCAGGAAGCTGATCAGCGAATTCTTGTTAAAGCGTCCGCAGGGGTGCATCGGCAGGGGAGCCGGCTTGCTGACCACGACGAGCCCCGAATCTTCATACAGAATCTGAATATCGGTGCTGACGTCCGGTTCGGTTGTGCCAGGGTATCGCTGCTCGAACAACTGGCCGGCAACCAATGGAACGGATGGATCGGCCGCGCGGTACTCGACCAGGCGTTCGTCTTGATGATGTATGATCTCGACCAGCAGTTGCTGGGCGACCATCTTTTCCCAAAAACCTTGCGAGGCGGCAGGCACCTTTTCGGCCAGTACCTCGTACAGCGTCTTCCCTTTCTGGTCAGACGAGATAAACAGACGTCGTGTATTGGTGTAAGGGATGCTACCGGGCAGGGGAGTGGTGACTTCGATCAGCTTGGTCTGCCGCTTGGCAGCCACTGCGGCCATCGTTTCCTGGGCTGACTTGAAACAATGGGGGCACGAATCACCAGGAACATACAGCGGCGAGGCCTGCTCTTCTGTCGTCAGGGGGGTCTGGCAGACAAAGCACTGGGCAACTGCCGACTCTTGTAGCCGGGGATCGACGGCAACCCGTTGATCGAAGACGAAGCAGTCGCCTTGGTAGTGATCTCCGCCAACCAGTTCGAAGTACTTCAGGATGCCCCCTTCCAGTTGGTACACCTCGTTGAAGCCGGCCTGTTGCATGAAGGGGCCCGCCTTTTCGCAGCGAATTCCCCCGGTGCAGAACATCACGACCGGCGTACTCTTGGCTTCTTCTGGAAGGCTAGCGACTGCCTGGGGAAAATCACGGAAGGTATCGATTCCGGCCGGCACCGCATTTTGGAACGTACCGACTTTCACTTCGTAGTCGTTGCGTACGTCGTACAAGAGGAGGGGCTTCCCTTCATCGAGCCATTGCTTGAGCTGCTGCGGCGGAAGCTTGGGGGAAGTCCGCTCGGCGGGTTCGATGCCGTCGATGCCGAAAGCGATGATTTCCTTTTTGATCTTCACCAGCATCCGGCGAAAAGGCTGGTAGCTGGTGAAGCTCTCTTTGGCTTCCAGCTTCTCAAGGCCAGGAATCTTGCGAAGCGATTCCAGCAACTTGTAGACATTTTCATCCGGGCCGGCCACGAAGAGATTGATCCCTTCGGTGCTGAGCAGGATCGTTCCGCGCAGATCAAGCCGTCGGCAAATTCGGCGCAATGAATCTCGCAGCGGCTTCAAATCCGATAGCGAAGCGAACAAATAGGACGAAATGTTCAGGACTGGCCCGGCATCAGGCTCGGCGGTTGTCGTATTCATACCGCAAATTATCTTTGGTATCCCATTTTTCGCAAACGGGGGAGACACAAGAAGCCGCGGCTATTGAGGCATTTCTTCCAGAGTGACCCGTAGCGGGAGGGCCCCTTTGGCCTTCATTACGGGATCTGGGCCGCGCGAGATCACTTGTTCACGCTTCAATTCGGCACCTTCCAGGGTTCCGCTCCAGACAAGGCTGCGACCTCGTACGTGGGCTTCCTGGGTCAGAAAGAAGCATTTCTCCAATTCGTAACCAAAGACCTTGCGCAAGGTCTCGATAACGAATTCAAACGTGTTGATGTCGTCGTTATGCAGGATGACACCGTAAGGTGGCTGGCGTCGGGGTTTGTTCTCGACGATCGACTCAGGGGTGGCGACGACCGTATCTTCGCTGCTCATGGTTCTTTAAAAAAATGCTGCCCGGGGAAATTACAGGTTTCGGCGATATCTACCGTTGTAATGACCAATTCGGCGGATGCCAAAGGAAAACAGTCCACGGCTTTCCGCGAAAAGACACAAAAAAAGGGCCGGCAGGTTCGCTTTGCGAAAATGCCAAGCCCTTTTCGTCCTCAGCCGCAATCGAATTCAAGTGCGCTGCCACTCCGGCGGATGGGAATCATCACGCAGAAGCGGCGCGTTTGAGCGCGTTTATTGCCTGGTGGCGCTGACCATCCGACGAGCGGATTGTTCCACCTGGCTGGGTTTTCTCGAATCGAGCCGGGCCACATGCTCACCCGCATTGCGGCCCCAGGCGGCTCGGATGTTTAGTCGTTCGGGATCATCGAGTCGTCGATGACCTGCAGCAACTTCGAGATGCACAGCTTGTTCATGCTGGTACGTCGCGAGTGAGCTTCCACGCGAAGGGCTTCGTGCAGGCTCTTTGGCAGACGCACGGTGATCACGCGGGTTGGCTCCTTCGATTCGTTCTGAACGTTGGTGCGTTCACGGAGCTTGACGATCATCAGCTGGATTTCGCCGTACTCTTCGGACTGCTCGAACTTGGTGAACTCTTCTGGTTGTGGGAACAGGCGATGAACGACCCCTTCGACACCCAGGATTTCACGGAAGTAGGTAACCCAATCCGGTACGCCACGGAAGAAGTCACGAGCGATACGAACGCATTCGGCCTTCTTCTCGTCGAAGGTCGCGGTTGGGGCGACGTTCAGTGCTGGGCCGGCAGGAGCAGCTGGTTGAACCGGTGCTTGTGGCGTGCCGGTGAAGGTCGGACGCGAGGTAGCGTAGACGCTTTCGCTGGCTGCTGTCTGCTGCGAGTGATACTGCGGCTGGCTGTGCTGCTGGGGTGGGAAGGTAGTGTTTGGGTAAACCGGACGAGTGGTTGGCTGCGACTGTGGGTACGAGTTGCCTGGATTGTATTGGGACATGTGCGAGGCTCCTTCCTGGAAACGACTGAGGACTTTGGACACCGTCGTGGCTGTGTTCGCCACGCGATGTGTAACGGTATGCCAGAATCCTGTGTTTCAAGTCAAGAGCAGCGTAGAAGTGACTGCAATGCAAGCACTTACGACCGACAGCATTGCATGCACAAACTGAATGCAGTGACGCGACTTTTTTGGGCAGAGGTGGTCGTGCTTAAGATTTAAGCAGAGGCAAAAGTCGCACCAAGGAAGATGTCCTTCGGAGGCCTGCTAATTTTTCCCAAAATAGTTCTAAATAGTTCCCCGGAGCGGGTTTTCTCGGGAGATTCGCGCAAAAGAAAACCCCGCCGCGTGTTCGCGGCGGGGTTTGTTTCGTGAGAACCATGGTTCTGAGGGGATTTGTTACCTCTGGAGGCCATATGGTTCTTCGGTCCTCGCTCGGTCTCTCTTCCTTGGAAGAGGGGAGGACGCTAGGCTCGGAGCCTAGCCTGCTAGCTTCTCGGCGCACTTTTCCAGGAGCTTGCGAGTCAGGATGATCCCTTCGATCTCGCCAGGATTGCCTCCTTCCCATTCGACGCCAACATAGCCGTGATAGCCATGCTTGTTGACGACGATGTCCATCATCTTGAAGTAGTCGGTGTTGGTCTCCAGGCCTTCATCGTTGAATGCGTGCGACTTGGCGCTGACGGCCTTGGCAAACGGCATCAGCTCGTCGACCCCTTTGTAGCGGTCATACATTTCGTCTTTGCTGACGCGGAAGTTGCCGAAGTCAGGCAGCGTGCCGCAATTGTCCATGTTGACCGTCTTCATGACGGAGGAGAGCCATTCGCCATTGGACGACAGTCCGCCGTGGTTTTCGACGATCACGTTCAGGCCCAGGTCCTTGGCGTATTTGCTCAGTTCCGAAAGGCCGTCGGCTGCCAGCTTGATCTGTTCTTCGTAGCTACCACCGCTTTGGGCATTCACGCGGATCGAGTGGCCACCGAGTATCTTGGCGGCATCTGCCCATTTGTAGTGATTTTCGACGGCTTTCTTGCGTTTGGCTTTGTCTGGGTCCCCTAGGGCTCCTTCGCCGTCGACCATGATCAGCAGTTGCTTGACGCCGTGGTCGTCTGCTCGCTTGTTCATTTCGGCCAGGTACTTTTCGTCCTTGGCTTTGTCCTTGAAGAACTGGTTGACGTATTCAATCGCTTCGATGCCGCATTCTTCCTTGGCGGTCTTGGCGAAGTCGAGGTTATCGAGCTTGCCGCTACGGATCGTGCGATGCAGCGACCATTGGGCGAGCGAGATCTTAAACGGGGCTTTCTTGTCCGCATCGGCTGCGAGAAGATGTGGGCCGAGGGTCAATGCGGCGCCGGTGGCAGCCATCGATTGCAGGAATTGGCGTCGACCGAATTGCCGTTGCATGGGTGTCTTCCTCAGAAGGTGGTGGATTAATGGTGAACTTTTGGCAAGGTTAAACCTCTAGTGTAGTTTAGAAGACGGAGCATATCGCGACTACTTGCCCGGGAAAAACGGGCGAAAATAGCTGGTCCCATGTCAGGAAATCTTGCCATTAGGGGGTGTGAATGCACCTTCGCTACGGCAACGGGGCTGGTTAGAATTACGGAAGAGGCTGCTGGCCATGTTTCGGCAGCCGCGAGAGGTACCCGTGTGGCCGACCAGTTCCCTGCGTCGGTTTCGGTCAAGGAAAGGAAAAGCAGGCACCGCTTGTGACAGAACGAGATCGTAAACAGAGCGTCGCTCAGGAAAATGCCATTCTGGTTAAGCTGTTGGATCCATCGATTCAATATTCCGACGATCCGCTGGAAGAATTGGATGGATTGGCGACCACGGCCGGAACGACCGTGGTTGGCAAGCTGACTCAGCGACGCGAAAAGCCGGATCCGGGGACCTATCTAGGTAAAGGGAAGATCGAAGAGTTGTCTCTGTGCGCCGAAGCTTCAGAAGCCGACGTCATTATCTTCGATAACGAGCTTTCGCCGGGGCAGACTCGCAATTTAGAGCGGGAAACCAAGCGGAAGGTGATTGATCGTACTGAGCTTATTCTCGATATCTTTGCCACCCATGCCCAAACGCTCGAATCGCGCCTGGCGGTCGAGTTGGCTCAGCTTGAGTATTCGCTTCCTCGCTTGAAGCGGATGTGGTCCCACTTGGACCGTATCAAGATGGGGGTCGGGATGCGTGGTCCTGGTGAAAAGCAGTTGGAAGTTGACCGCCGGTTGGTTGAGAAACGTATTCGCGATTTGAAGGATGACTTGGAGAAAGTGGCCAAGCGTCGCGAGCGCGAAGTGGCCGCGCGGAAAGAGTCAATGACGATCAGTCTGGTGGGCTATACCAATGCCGGTAAAAGCACGCTGATGAACGCGTTGACTTCGGCCCAGGTACTGTCGGCTGACATGTTATTTGCCACGCTCGATACACGAACCCGGCGTTGGCGATTGCCGCACTGGGGGCCAGTTCTGCTGAGTGATACGGTTGGTTTCATTCGCGACTTGCCGCACCGTCTGATCGCTTCGTTTAAGGCCACCTTGGAAGAAGCTAATCAGGCCGATCTTTTGCTGCACGTAGCCGATGCCAGTAACCCCGAAGTCGAGCAGCAAATCGCCGCGGTTTACGATGTTCTGGAGGAGATTGGGATCGAGCAAAAGAGCACCCTGCTGGTGCTGAATAAAGTCGATCGGATCGAGGATCCTCGGCGATTAGAGCAGCTTCTGATTCGCTTTCCGTATGCGGTTTCGGTCAGTGCCGTATCGCGGGAAGGGCTCGATAAGCTGGCGATCGCCGTGAGTGATGCGCTCAGTAAATCGTTCTCGGATGTCGAGATTGAAGCGGCTGTCGATAACGGCAAACTGGTGGCCTACCTGGCCAAGAACGGCGAGATCGTTTCCAAGCGATATGGGAACGAAAAGTTATTCGTGCACTGCCGTATTCCGACCGCCCATTTGGGACGTATCGAGAACCAGAATCCGGATGCCGTGATTCGCCCCTATCAGTACACTTCCGACCCGGAAGAGTCAGGTGCCGTGGGGGATGTCGCCTGATGCGGCGGAAGCTGGATGGCCTGCGGATTCTTATCACCGGCGCGTCTTCAGGGATCGGCCGCGCCATGGCGATCTTGGCAGCAGAGGCCGGGGCCAAGTTGCTGCTGACTGCCCGCCGTGAGGATCGCTTGGACGAGCTTTTAGAGGTTGTGCACGCCAAGGGGGCGGATGCCAAATATGTGGTTGGCGACGTTACCGATCCAGCCATTCGTCAGAAACTTTTCGAGAAGGCTCAGCACGATTATCAAGGGCTCGATGTGCTGGTGAACAATGCCGGCGTGGGGGCATATGGCAGCTTCGCGGATGCTTCGCCGGAACGTCTGCGGCAGCTGATGGAAGTCAATTTCTTTGCCCCGGTTGAGTTGACTCGGCTCTTTCTGCCGATGCTCGAAAAGGGGAGGACGCCGGCCATTTGTAATATCTCTTCGGTCCTCGCCCATCGAGCCGTTCCAGGGAAGAGCGAATATTGTGCTAGCAAGTTTGCATTGCACGGTTTTAGTGATGCGTTGCGAGCGGAATTGTCGAGTAAAGGGATAGACGTAATTTTGGTCAGTCCCAGTACGACCAGCAGCGAGTTTTCCTCTGCGGTGATCGAGAAAAAAGGGAAGGCTCCGGCAGTCGGGAAGTTCGCCAGAACTCCACACAATATTGCCGTTGCGGCCTTGCGTGCGATTCGCACCGGGAAGCACGAGGTCATTCCCAGTAAAACGGGCTACGCGATGGTTCTTTTGGATCGCTTGTGGCCGTCTCTAGCGGATTGGGCCGTTGCCAGATTTGGTTAGTTTTGGCCAATCAAAACTGCGACACGATTTTGATTAACCAAAAAGCCTGTTCGGCTCGGTAATTCTCGAATGGGGCAGCACCTGATTTGCCCTATGAATGTACGGCCTGTTGGCCTATTTTCTGTGGTCAGTTGGGAGCGAACTATCAGATGCCTGGCGACGTAAGGATTCCATGTCTTCAACTCACCCTGTCACGGTGATGTTCCTACTTCTTTTCGCGGATCGCCAGGGGTCCGAAATAGTTGTCAGAAACCTTAAGATTAGTTATGCTGAACGCTTGATCGGTGTCATTCTTTTCGAAGCATAATCATGACCATTAGTGTGTCGTGTGTAGTTTCTTGAAGTGTGTTCTTGATCGCCCACCTTTCCCGCCGCCTATCCAACTCTTTTTCAAGACAAAGGCTGAAGCCATGACGATTCGCAAGACTCGCCGCGAGTTTCTCGAAGATTCCATGTTTGCCGCCGCAGCTGCTGCTGCGTTTGCCGCTCCAACTTCGTTGATCGCAGCCGAAAAGCAGAGCAAGAGCCCCAACGAAAAACTGCACGTCGCCGTCGTCGGTTTGAATGGCCGCGGTAATGCCCACATCGGTGGATACACCAACCGAGACGACGTGATTATTACGCACCTGTGCGATGTCGACTCGAAGTTCCACGAGAGCAAGGTCGAAGGGGTTGCTAAGCGTCAGGATGGTCACAAGCCGAAGTTTGAAACCGACCTGCGTAAGATCCTCGACGATCCTTCGGTCGATATCGTTTCGATCGCGACGCCGAACCACCTGCACTCGCTGCAAGCCATTTGGGCGCTACAGGCCGGTAAGGACGTTTACGTTGAGAAGCCAGTGAGCCACAACGTGAGCGAAGGTCGCCGCGTGGTGGAAGCCGCTCGCAAGTATGAACGCATCTGCCAGGCTGGTACCCAAAGCCGATCGAACCCAGGCATGATCGAAGCGATTGAGTTCGTTCATAGCGGCAAGATCGGCGACGTGAAGGTTGCCCGTGGTCTGTGCTACAAGCCCCGCAAGAGCATCGGTCCCAAGGGCAACTACGAACCACCGCAAACGGTTGATTACAACCTGTGGCTCGGCCCAGCTCAGATGCAGCCGGTAACGCGTCCACAGTTCCACTACGATTGGCACTGGCAGATGCCCTTTGGCAACGGTGACCTCGGCAACCAGGGGATCCACCAGATGGACCTGGCTCGCTGGGGCTTGAACGCCAACGAGCTGAGCAACGCCGTCATCAGCTACGGTGGTCGTTTCGGTTACGAAGATGCCGGCGACACGCCGAACACGCAGGTCGTGGTGCACGACTACGGCGATCGCTCGCTCGTGTTCGAGGTCCGTGGCCTGGTTTACGACAAGAAGCTGAAGGAAAGCAGTGTCAGCTACAAGGGCTCGAAGATCGGCGTGATCTTTGAAGGTACCGATGGCTACCTCGTGATGACCACCTACCATTCCGGTTCGGCCTTCGATAAGGATGGCAACAAGATCCGTGACTTCAATGGCGGTGGGGACCAGAACCACTACAACAACTTCATCGAAGCAGTTCGCAGCCGAGAAGTTGACCACCTCAACGGCGACATCCTGGAAGGTCATCTTTCCAGCGCTCTGTGCCACACCGGGCTGATCTCGTACCAGATGGGTGAACAGGTTTCGCCGGCAGAGTGTCTGGAACGAATGGAAGCGATCAAGACGACTGAAAACGTTCGTGCGACCATGGAACGTGTTCAGGATCACCTTCGCGACAATGGCGTGAACATTGATAGCGAAGGGGTCACGCTCGGCCCAATGCTGGCCTTCGATCCGAAGACTGAAAAGTTCATCGGCAACGAAAAGGCCGATCAATACCTCAGCCGCGAATGCCGCAAGGGCTTTGAAATTCCAGCTGAAGGCAAGGTCTAACGGATCGAGTCAGTTCGATACTCTAAAACGCCAAGCCAAGTGCTTGGCGTTTTTCTTTTCTTGTCCTCTGTGGCATAGTCATTAATGCCGGGCGTTTGGGTACTATGTTGCGGGTACCAGGCTCGCCGCTCTCCCCCAAAGGGCGCAGGGACAGGATATAATGGTGCCATGAATCCCTCGACCATTACTCCGCCGTTTCGCATCCTTTACGAGAAAGGCCCGTGCATTTGTGTGCAGAAGCAGGCCGGGCTGCTGACGCAAGCGCCTCCGGGGATCAATAACCTGGAGACGCAGCTGCGCGACTTCATCAAGCAGCGTGAAGAAAAGACAGGCAACATCTACCTGGCGATTATCCACCGACTCGATCGACCAGTCTCGGGAGCAATCGTCTTTTGCCGTAACGTCCGAGCGGCCCAGCGTCTGGCGGCTCAGTTTCGCGAGCGAACCGTTCATAAGACATACTGGGCAATCGTAGAAGGCCATCTCGACAGCAGGGCAGGGGAATGGACTGACTACGTCCGCAAGATACCTGATGTGGCAAAGGGAGAGATCGTCGAGGCTTCGGCCGAAGGGGCAAAGTCAGCTAGTCTCTCGTATCGCGTACTTGCCCAGTCCGATGCTCATAGCCTGCTGGAAATCGAACTGGGGACGGGGCGTTATCATCAAATTCGCCTGCAATGTTCGGCGCGAGGTTTTCCAGTTCTCGGGGACATGCTCTACGGAGCATCGGAATCGTTCGGACCGAAGGTTGAGGACACGCGGCATCAGCATATTGCGTTGCATGCCCGGCGGCTTCAATTTCGCCATCCGATGGTGGACGAGCAGGTCGACATTACTGCGCCGCTTTCCGCTGCCTGGGAAGAGTCGAGCATTTGGCAGCAATTGAAGCAGCAGTTGGCTGGGGAGGTCACGTCATGAGGCGTCGCTATCGCGCAGGTTGGGTTTTCACGATGTGTGGTGCTCCGATTCAGGATGCCACCGTAACGGTCGAAGACAGCCAGATCGTCAGCATCGAAGAAACAGGCATCTGGCACGACGCCATCGACCTGAGCCAATGGGCCATCATGCCCGCTCTAATCAATGCACATACGCACCTCGAATTCAGCAATTTGAAACATCCCTTGGGAACGCAGGGCATGACCTTTCCGCAGTGGATCACGGAGGTGATTCGCTATCGGCAAGGTTTCGGCGAAAACCTGGCCATTGAGAAGGCGCAGGCTATTCGTAGCGGGCTAAAGCAATGTGCCGAACTGGGAGTCGGGGTCGTGGGTGAGATCGCGACGCTTCCCTTGATCGAAGCCGCCTACGATCGGCCCGATGTGCAGGTCGTTTCGCTCTTAGAGATGCTTGGGCTCGATCGGGATCGCGAACAGGAACGGTTAGTTCAAGCTCGCGAGCATGCGATCTACCCTTGGTCGAATGAGAACGTGACCCCGGGGCTCAGTCCTCATGCACCTTATTCAGCCGGCATGGGTATGATCCAGCAGTGTGTCCAGCTATCGCGGAAGCATCAATTGCCACTGGCGATGCACCTGGCGGAATCGCTCGAGGAGCTGGAACTGCTTGAGCAAGGGACCGGACCGTTCCGCGGGATGCTCGAGAATATGGGGCTATTTCAAGAGAGAGACTTCCCCGGTGGAAGGAAGCCAGCGGACTATATTAAGCTTCTGGCCCCTGCGTACCGAGCGATGGTCGTGCATGGGAACTATCTTGCTGAGCCGGATATTGCGTTACTCAGGCAGTACAAAGAGACGATGAGTGTCTGTTATTGTCCACGCACCCATGCCTATTTCCATCATGATCGCCACCCGCTGGAAACGCTACTGGCCGATGGCATTCGCGTGGTGCTGGGGACCGACTCGCGGGCCTCTTCGCCCGATCTCGACATCTGGGCGGAAGTCCAGCACGTGCGTCAAACGTTTCCGGATATCCCGGACGAGCAACTGTTGCCGATGGTGACACGCGATGCGGCAATCGCGCTGGGCGTGGAAGACTCGTTCGGGACGATCGATGCTGGGCAGAAAGCGATGGTATCGGCATTCCACATCGGTGCCGATTGTTCGGACGTCCTCGCTGCAATGCTGGGAGGACGTCCTCGATTGTGGAATTTGGGAGTTGGTTTAACGCAACTCGACCTTGCCACTGCCTGAGGTGACTTTGCCGATCTCGAAGACGTCGCAGCCTCCTTCGGCCAACATTTTCTGCACGCTGGCGGCGTAGTAGCTGCTGGCGATCACGACCAGGCCAATGCCCATGTTGAAGACGCGAGCCATTTCGGCGTCTTCGATTTCACCCAGTTGTTGAATCCACGGGAAGACCGGTAGGTCGGGCCAACTTCCCTTTTTGATCTCGACGTCGACATTCTTGGGCAGAATACGCTCCAGGTTTTCCTGTAAGCCACCGCCAGTGATATGGGCGATGCCATGCACGACGTTCTTGATTTTGTAATGGGAAAGAACGTTACGAACCGGTTGGACGTAAATCTTGGTCGGCGTCAGCAAGGTTTCGCCGATCGTTGCTCCGAGTGCTTCGATGTGATCGTCCAGGCTGAGACCAGCGATATCAAAGACAACCTTCCGAACCAGGCTGAACCCGTTGGAATGGACGCCGCTGGAAGAGATCCCTAGGACCACGTCTCCTTCGGCGATCGCCTTGCCGTCGATCAGGTGCTTGCGGTCGGCGACGCCAACGCAGAAGCCAGCCATGTCGTAGTCGCCCACCTTATAAAGGTCGGGCATGATGGCCGTTTCGCCCCCAATCAGGGCGCAGTCGCTGTCGACGCAGCCATTGGTGATGCCGGTGACCAGTTGCTCCAGCAATTCCGGATCGTCTTTCCCCATCGCGATATAGTCGAGGAAAAACAGTGGTTCGGCACCACAGCAGATCGCATCGTTAACGCACATGGCGACCAGGTCGATACCGACGGTATCGTGCTTGCCGCTATCGATGGCCAGCTTGATCTTCGTGCCTACACCATCGGTGCAGGAAATGAGGACCGGGTCTTCGTACTTCCGAGCAAACAGGGCGTTGTCGAAGTCGAGCTTGAAAAGCCCTGCGAAACCGCCGTCTAACTGCATTACCCGCGGCGAGAACGTCCGCTTTACCAACCGGGGAAGACGGGACATCGATTCTGCGTAAACGTCTAGGTCGACGCCGGCATCTTTGTAGGTGGCTTTTGCCATTATGATTGTCAATCGAAACGGGGGTTTAGCATCCAGAAACGACGATTTTCGACCCCACTGCCAGGATTGTCAACGCACCCGCTTTCTCGTCCCCTCGCCCCTATGGGGAGACGGTTAGGGTGAGGGGCGAAATTGGTACAAGCTTCCCTACCCATACCCTTAGGTAGTACGAAGGGCTCTCGTGTGAAAGATTTCCGGAAATTCTTTGCCGAGGAGGTATGCCAAGGATTTGGGCATTATTTGCTCGGCGACTAGCATCTAGAGAGGGGGCCGTGTTCAACTGGGGCTTACTGAATGATTAAAATAGACCGGCAAAATCGGTGAAATGGGAAGAATAATCATAGGCGGCTCCGATTTCCCTTTCCCATTGGCCCGAACATTGCGGTTAACGCGGACAATCCGGGGAGACTGATTGCCGACGCATTCTTAGTCATCCCAGATGACGCCGTCGGCAGGTTGAACTCCTTCGAATCAGTAAACTCTACGCAGGACCTACGCCTTAGCCCTAAGCTATTATTTCGCCAGATGATGCATCACGTGTTTTGAAGAAAAAAAATTGGTTTTAGGAGGGGCGTCTTCTCCGGTCTGCTGCGAATTGGGTGGTAGTGTTTCAGCACTATCATTCAATCGAGGTCTTAGGAGGTTAGATCGGACAGTCGCCTATGCTTATGGTTCATCCGCATCCGGAGCTGCAATTTAGTCACGTGCTTCCTTATGGAGCCATCCTGCACGAACGCGGCGTACGGTTTGTTGTATTCAGCCGATCCGCCACGGCGATGCGACTATTGCTTTACAAAAACGTCGATGATCGCGAACCAAGCGAAATCATTGACTTCGATCGCGAGACCGATCGATGGGGAGATATCTGGAGTATCTTTATTCCAGGCCTGTCGGCTGGTCAGCTCTATCACTTTCAAGCCGAAGGGCCGTACAACCCCGACGAAGGCATGCTCTTCGACGGTCGTGCCCGGCTGATCGACCCTTACGCCAAAGCGCTGGCTGGAACCTTCCAGTCGGCTGACGACGGTATCATCCGTCCGCCCAAGTGCGTGGTGGTCGACGAAAGCTTCAACTGGGAAGGGGACCGCCACCTGAAGCGGGACCTCAGTGAATCGATCATCTACGAGATGCACGTCAAAGGGTTCACCGCGCACGAATCGAGCGGCGTGGAGCACCCAGGCACGTATCGTGGCGTGATCGAGAAGATCCCGTATCTCAAGTCCTTGGGGGTGACCGCGGTCGAGCTGATGCCGATCCACGAGTTCCCCATCATGGACATGATGACCGGGAAGACGCCGACCCGCGGCAACTATTGGGGTTACGACTCCATGGCTTTCTTCGCGCCACATCGTGGGTACGCGGCAAGCAAGACGCCAGGCGGTCAGGTTCGTGAATTCAAGGAAATGGTCAAGGCCCTCCACCAGGCCGGCATCGAGGTCATCCTCGACGTTGTTTACAACCATACCTGCGAAGGGAACGAGAAGGGGCCGATCCTCAGCTTCAAGGGGCTCGAGAATCAGGTCTATTACATGCTGGCCAACGGCGGTCGCGAGTATAAGAACTACTCTGGCTGCGGTAATACGGTCAACGGTAATCACCCGATCGTTCGTGAGATGATCTTTAACAGCCTGCGTCACTGGGTGCACAACTACCACGTCGACGGCTTCCGTTTCGATCTCGCATCGATTCTCAGCCGCGATCGACAAGGTAACCTCGTGGCCAACCCGCCGCTGGTCGAAGCGATTGCTGAAGACCCGATGCTGGCCGATACCAAGATCATTGCCGAAGCTTGGGACGCCGCCGGTGCTTACCAGGTTGGATCGTTCGCCAACTTGCGTTGGGCGGAATGGAACGGCCGGTACCGCGACGACATCCGCAGCTTTTGGAAGGGGGAACCTCACAAGCTCGGGGCGCTTGCCACCCGTCTGGCTGGTTCCAGCGACCTATACCAGGCCGGCGGCCGTCAGCCGTACCACAGCATTAATTTCATCACCTCGCACGATGGCTTCCCAATGAACGACCTTGTGTCGTACAACCACAAGCACAACGAAGCGAATGGTGAAGGCAACCGCGACGGCGACAACCACAACCTGAGTTACAACTATGGTGTGGAAGGTCCGACCAAGCGAACGAGCATCGAGAAGCTTCGCCGTCAGCAGATCAAGAATATGTTCTGCACTCTGCTGATGTCACAAGGCGTGCCGATGATTCTGATGGGTGACGAAGTTCGTCGTACGCAGCACGGTAACAACAATGCCTACTGCCAAGACAACGAAATCTCGTGGCTCGACTGGTCGCTGGTTAAGAAGAACGACGAGATGCGTCGCTTCGTCCGCGCATTGGTCGCATTCCGTCGTGATCAGCCTACCGTGCGTCAAAAGCACTTCCTGGGTGGATTCCCGACGGGTCGTCGAGGATTGTATGACGTCAACTGGTACAACAACCTGGGTACCGCTGTCGATTGGGATAGCGGCGACTCAATGCTGACCTGCTTGTTCGCAGCACCGCAAAAGGACAACGACCCAGAGAACATTGGTCGCGATGTCCTGCTTCTGATGAACGGAAGTGCTTCGCCACAGCAGTTCATCCTGCCACCAGTGGCGAAGGGAACTAGCTGGCGAATGTTTGTCGACACGGCAGCCACTTCGCCAAGCGACGTCTACCCAGACCTCAACGGCCCGCGTCCGCCAGCAGCCGGCAAGTTTGTCATGCCGGAACGTAGCGTGCGGATTTACGTGGCTTCGCGATAAGTTCGCGGAGAACTACAAGACGATCGAAACAGGCGGCCTGGAAACGGGTCGCCTGTTTTATTTTGAAGAGGCTTGGGAAAGCGTGCGCTGGCTGAAGACGGTTCTGGCTTCGAGCAATTCGAGAGAAGATCTGTAGCGTCACGGTGGCCTACACGACCATTCCTACAGTTCTTATTTCAGGCATTCTGCTATTTGTTGGCCATGAGAGCTGTTTAAGGTCCACCTGTCTTAATGGATAGGCTGAAGTTGAGGTGCCGCTCTCCTGTTCGGACTGAGCTTTGCAGACCTGCTGAAAAGGTCATTTGGTTGCCAAGTAACTCAAAGTCGCTATGTCCCGCGATTCCGATATTAGCTTCTCCTTGCGGTAGAAACTCACTGTAGATAGATGTTGAATCAAAAATAGGTATATCAACCTTCTTTGTGAGTTCCAGTCGACCTTTTCCTCCGACTCGTGCCTTCGTACGCCATGTCGCATCCGATGCTATAAGATTTACGTCTGACTTTAGGGTCAAGTCCTTTGCTAAATTCCAATGGGTTCCTAGTGACCAATCTACCTTCCAGGTACCTTTGGATGGCTGCCACTCCAAGCCATGGTTCTTGATCTGAAAATCGCCCACATGATAGACATTGGAGAAAGCACCGTCATAGACCGCTTGCGGCAGCATTGCCAAGGTGTCGTTGCCTGTTCGCTGGGCCAAGTCGACCGTTCCTGCCAAAATCGCACCACTAAACAGGACGGAAGCTACCGGTACCATTAGGAACATATCGCCGTTATCCCATAGCTGTACCGTTTCGCTGCAAAACGTGTTTATGAATTCGGAAGCAGCGTCCTTGAGTTGTTGTCCCGCTTGGGTTCTCATCAACGCTTTGCCGCCTTGGGTTTTGATGACTTCTTTAGCCGACCGCTTTTTGCCAGGCGTGAATGTATGTTTCCCTGCAGACTTATTGGAAACGTTCAGCGAGGCGTTGTAAGTTAAATACTGCCGACTGTAATCGTCCCAAATATCCGTCCAGAGCTTTTTTTGTAAGAGAGCCTGGACGATGATGTTCTTATTATGGATTCGCCAGTCACGGATTCCGTTTGCATATTTTAAGGTGTAGTCTTTGCCGTCGATCGGATGCTTGTAGTGTTTCTCTCCGTAGTTAATGGTGATTGGGATATGAAAGGTCGTGGGGTCAGCAACAAAACGAAATAGAAAGGCATCTAAGCTCTTCTTAACATTCACGCCAGCTTCGTTGAGCTTGTTTGAAGCATCGTTACCCGCTTTGCCGTTTTGTTTCGGGCTCGTGGGACTTTCGTTCGGCCGAGTTTGTCGTAGCCCTCGCGATCGAAGCTGCTTTTTGTCGTCAAATCCTGACATAACGGCGACCTTGACCTCAGTCTAATAGTGGAATTCAGATGGGGAAGCTAATCGGATTCGTATCACTGAAGACAGGGGCTTGTTTTCCAATTACATAACCCGACTTATTGATCAATGATTGTCGATGGGTAGTTTACTCAACTTGGTATGTCTGTGGCGAGTCTAAGATTTGTGAAAAGGCATGATTTTGATTAGCAACTTTCTCTGTGATCTTTTGACTTAAAAACAGAGGCCTCCACTAGTGTTTGACTCAGTCGCGCATGACGAGTCAACTTAGGGGGTAACCGCATAGAAACTAATCTCCTTCGCTTTTTATACCTGGACACTCTCATGGCATCTCGATTGGCATTTTTATTGACTCTGCTCCTCCCAATTTCGATTAGAGCAGAACACCATTTTCCCAAGGTGGTTCTGTCGCAAGACGGCAAAGATTTTCATTTACAAGGAACCGAAGCGGCATTCTATGTCTGGGGCGTGAACTACGATCACGACGGCGATGGCAAACTGATTGAAGACTATTGGCACGATGACTGGGGGGTGATCGAAGAAGATTTCGACGAGATCAAATCGCTAGGGGCCAACGTCGTACGTGTGCACTTGCAGCTTCCCAAGTTCATGAAAACGGCCAGCGAACCCAACCAGAAGAATCTTAAGAAGCTCGCCGACCTGGTGAAGCTGGCCGAATCAAAGCAGCTCTATCTGAACCTGACCGGACTAGGGTGTTATCACAAGCAAGATGTACCGGCCTGGTACGACGAGTTGAACGAGGCCGATCGCTGGCAGGTTCAGGCTAACTTCTGGAAGGGTGTTGCTCAGACCTGTAAGGACAGCCCGGCCGTCTTCTGCTACGACTTGATGAACGAGCCAGTGCTAGGCGGCGGGGCCAACGCCGATCAATGGTTGGTCGGGGAACCACTCGGCGGCAAATATTTCGTCCAGCGAATCACGACCGATGCCGCCGGCAGAGACAACAAGGAGATTGCCGCGGCTTGGGTGAAGAAGCTAACAAGTGCCATTCGCGAAGTCGACCAGCAAACACTCATCACCGTGGGAGTGATTCCTTGGGCTCACGTGTGGCCTAATGCCAAGCCCCTGTTCTACAGCGAGGAAGTTGGCGGGCCACTCGATTTCGCCAGCGTGCATTTCTATCCCGAGAAGGGGAACGTGGAAAAGGCGATCGCAGCATTAAAGGTTTACGATGTCGGCAAGCCCCTGGTGATTGAAGAATTCTTTCCCTTGAAATGTTCGCTAGAAGAGGCCGAGCAGTTTCTTGCTGAAGCCAGGCCCATCACCGATGGGGTCACCAGTTTTTATTGGGGGACCACCCAAGAGGAATATGAAAAGGCCGGTACCATGCAGGGAGCGATCCTGGCGAAGTGGCTAGAGCGTTTTCGCCAGGGTGCTCCTGAGGGTTCCAAGTGATTCGCTTTACTTGCCGGTTCCCAATTCACTCTTAAGCAGTTCCAGCAACAAGGTCCACGACTTCTCGTCGGCTTCCTTGTTGTACTGCATGCCTGGGTTGCCGTGTTTGCCGGCGTCTTCGACGGTGAAGCTGTGGACCGCTCCGGGGAAGGCCACGAAGTTGAGATCGACATTCGCGTCCTTCAGTTTCTCCTGGAATGCGTTGATCGAATCCTGGGAAACGAAACTGTCATCGGCACCATTACATACGAGGACCTTCGCCTTGATCGCTTTAGCCTGTTCTGCGGACGGTGTTGGTAAAGCGGCATGGAAGGTGGCGATCGCGTCGATATCGGCACCGGTGTAGCCTAGCTGTAATGCAGTCGAACCACCGAAACAGTATCCGATCGCGGCGATCTTGGCGGCATTGCACTGTGGCTGCTTCTTCAGGACATCGAGCGCGGCAACGGCTCGCTTCTGCCACTGGTCGACATTGGCGCGAACCGTGCCAGCCATTTGACCGGCGTCTTTGGGGTGCTCCACGAACTTGCCATCGCCATACATGTCGGCGGCGAAAGCAACATAGCCAAGCTCGGCCAGCATCTCCGTTCGTTTCTTGGCGTAGTCGTTCAGCCCCCACCATTCATGAAAGACAACCACCCCAGGCCGCGGACCTTCGACGGCGTCGTCGTAGGCAAGATATCCGTCGAACGTTTTATCGCCGACCTGGTACTGGATGACCTTGGTTTTGACTTCGGCGTTAGCGATGGAAGTGGTCAGGGCCAGGATCGCAAGGGACAAGGCGAGACAGCGCATGGTGTTACTCCACAGGTTAGAAAGGGTAAAGCCGACCGCGATCCCTGCGGCAACATAGCAAACTCAATTTGTTTATATCAGATTCACATGACGGCTTCTGTCGCATCGTAGTTTGTATTGCGAATCTTTTCGCAGCTATTAATTTCCTTGACGAAACCACATAAAAGAAATATATAAAAGCGAAAAAGGATAGGCCTTGTCCTGTCAGGCAAGGCTTGATTCGCTTCGCTCTACGTTGGCAACTCAGTCGTTTCTCTCGCTGCTCTTCCCTCCTTCAGAAAACGAGAGTCTGCTCATGGTTGTTATTTCGCAAAACTCCTCGCGCCGCGCTGCATTCACATTGGTAGAACTTCTGGTCGTGATCGCGATCATCGGTGTACTCGTCGCACTGCTCTTGCCAGCGGTTCAACAAGCACGTGAATCAGCTCGGCGGATGCAGTGTTCAAACCGAATGAAACAAGTCGGACTGGCGCTGCATAATTATCACGACACCCACGGTGCGTTTCCGGCGCTGCAGATGCAGGTGACTCCTTCGCGTCCAAGCGGATTTGTTGCGTTGCTTCCGTACATTGAACAAACGGCCGTTTGGGATAATGCATCCGGCGCAAGTCCGGCCTTTGGGGCGTCCGACTGGAACCCCGCCGAGCAAAATACATTGATTCCAGAACTGCTGTGTCCGTCTGATCCCTATTGGCAGTCTCGGGCTGGCGTTAATGGTCGAAAACCGCGGAGCTATCACTTTTGCATGGGAGACAGCGTCCGCAACAATCATACCGACAGTTCGACCAAGCGAGGCATGTTTATCACCCAGGTAAATCTGTCGTTCAAAGACATCGTTGATGGGACGAGCAACACCTTGGCCTTGAGTGAAGTGGTGGTTGGTCCGAATGAGGTAACGCGCACCATGAAAGGGAACGTCGCCGTCACGCCAGGTATCAACACGAACCCATCGAGCCCCGCCGACTGCTGGGCGGCCCGAGGGGTGAATGGTCAAGTCGACCCAGCCGTGGGAGTCACGGCAGAGTCGTACGTGCACCGCGCCCCTGGTAGTCGCTGGGCAGAAGGGAGGTCATTCTTCACCGGTTTCAGCACCGTGCTACCTCCCAATTCGCCACGGTGTACCATTGCCCATAACGACGGGACTTGGGGGATTTGGACTCCCAGTAGTTTTCACCCAGGCGGAGTCATCTGCGGCCGTGCTGACGGCTCGACTCAATTCGTGCCAGATACTATCGATTCCGGAGATCCGACTGCCACGGAAGTCACAACCGGTCCCAGCCCCTACGGTGTGTGGGGGGCGCTGGGCTCGATCAATGGTGGTGAAGTCCCGTCCCTCTAGCCTGTTAGTCACCCAAGAGTTCGCTCATGCTTCGATTGATCTGCGCAGCGATTGTTGCTGCGGTTTGTGCTATTGGCTGTTCCGCATCAGACGATTCCGGCTTGCCTAAGCGTGTACCGGTCAAGGCAATCGTCATGTATGAAGGAAAGCCCGTCGAAGGTGCTACCGTTACATTCGGTAGTGCCGAGATACGGGGTGCCGTGGGCAATACGGACAAACAGGGCGAAGTCACGTTGTGGACGTACGAGCCTGGGGATGGCGTTATCCCCGGGAAGTACACGGTGGCAATTCGCAAGCTGGAAGTTCTAGCTTTGCCTGACCCCGAGCAGGTCAGCCCCGAAGAGTACTCAAAGGCCATGCGCGAGATGAATCGCGCCTTGAGTGGGACACCTAAACACTTAGTACCCAAAAAGTACAGCAAGCACGAAACGAGCGAACTCACCGCCGAGGTCGTCGACGGCGGTGAGAACATATTTACGTTTGAACTAGAGGACTGACCGAACTACTTCTTCACTTCGTCCAGACGCAGCACTTTGATCGCCAGTTCTTCGAGTTGCTTGCGATCAACCGTGCTTGGGGCTTCGGTCATCAGGTCGGCGGCACGCTGCGTCTTGGGGAACGCGATGCAGTCGCGGATGTTGTCCAGGTAACCGAACAGCATCACCCAGCGGTCGATACCCAGGGCGATACCGCCGTGCGGTGGAGCACCATACTGCAGGGCGTCGAGCAAGAAGCCAAAGCGTCCCTTGGCGTCTTCTTCCGTCATGCCCAGCAGACCGAAGACTTTTTGCTGGGTCGCGTTGTCGTGGATACGAATCGTACCGCCGCCTGCTTCACTACCGTTGATCACCAGGTCGTAGGCCAATGCGCGGCACTTGCCGGGATCGCTGTCGAGAAGTTCGACGTCTTGCGGGCGTGGTGCAGTGAACGGATGGTGCATCGCGACCCAGCGTCCTTCTTCTTCGTCGTAGTCGAACATGGGGAATTCGACCACCCAGCTGAAGTGCATTGCCTTGGGATCGTACAGCTTCAGTTCGGCACCCAGCTTCTTTCGCAGGCCATAAAGTGCTTTGCAGGTCACTTCAAACTTGTCAGCGACGATCAGGATTAAATCGCCAGGCTCGGCGGCGAAACGCTCTTTGAATTTGGCCAACAGTTCCGGAGTGAAGTTCTTCGCGATGGGCGAGTTGAGAGTTCCGTCGGCTTCGACCTTGAACCAGGCAAGCCCCTTGGCACCGAAGTCGTCTTGGACCATCGAGGTCATGTCGTCGATCAGGCGGCGCGAGTACTTATCGGCAGCACCCTTGGCGCACATACCACGAACACGGTTGCCAGCGTCGGCAACGGCTCGGAAAACGCGGAACTCGGCTTCGGCAGCCAGGTCGGTTGCGTCGATGATTTCCAAGTCGAAACGCAGGTCCGGAGCATCGTGGCCGAAGCGTTCCATGGCTTCGTCGTAGGTCATCCGCGGTAGGGGCCCCGTGACGTCGACGTCATGAACTTCCTTGGCAACTTTGGTGACCAAGCCATCGATGATGCCGATCACGTCGTCCATTTCGCAGAAGGCCATCTCGAGGTCCAACTGGGTGAACTCTGGCTGGCGGTCGGCGCGAAGGTCTTCGTCGCGGAAGCAGCGGGCAACCTGCACGTAGCGGTCGTAACCGGCCATCATCAGGATTTGCTTGTACAACTGCGGCGACTGCGGCAGTGCGTAGAATTCACCATGGTGCACGCGGCTGGGAACGAGGTAGTCGCGAGCCCCTTCCGGCGTGCTGCGGCCGAGAATCGGAGTCTCGACGTCGATGAATTGTTGTTCTTCGAAGTAGTCGCGCATCAGCTTGATGATCTTGCTGCGCAGCATCATCGTGTTTTGCATCTGCTGGCGGCGAAGGTCCAGGTAGCGATGCTTCAGACGGAGGTCTTCCCCTGGCATGTCTTGCTGGCCAGGAAAGAACGGAGGCGTCTTGCACTTGTTCAGAACGACCAGCTTCTCGACCTTGATTTCAATCTCGCCGGTGCTCAGCTTCGGGTTCACAGTCCCATCGGGGCGCGGATCGATCTTGCCAACGACCTGGATCACATCTTCATTGCGAAGGGTTCGCGAAAGCTTCTGCGTTTCCTCGCCGCTGTCGCTACTGAAAACCACCTGGGTCTTGCCATATCGGTCGCGAAGATCGACAAACAGCCCGCCGCCGTGATCGCGGTACGAATCAACCCACCCAGCCAGGGTAACGGTTTGGCCGACGTCGGATTTTCGTAATTCGCCGCAAGTGTGTGTGCGATACAAGGTTCTGTTCCTCGCTGGAGATCAGGACAGCGTCGATGTGAAGGGGGGAAATCGAGTATTTTAGACCGACAAGGCCCGAATGCCTAGATTGGGCTTTCCGAGCGAAATTTGGGTAAAGGGGACAGAGATATGGCCCAGAGGGCACAGTGGGGAGGGAATTGAACCTCGGATAACACGGATTTGGGGAGAAATGAACGGCAGCACCCACTTTCTGTTTATTCTTATCTGTGTTGATTCGTGTCGTCCGTAGTTGGTCCCCCTCTGTGTCCACCACTGTGGCTAAATTCACCTTAACGATTTTAACGACCGCTTCCCTCATCTGGCTGCATCAGGTATACCGGCGCTCATGAGTGAACTCCTTCAAATCCCGGAAGTGGTTGGGTTGCAGTCTCGATCCGATGTGATCCGCATCCCTCCTGACATGGACGTCCCATTGACCGATCGGGTTCGGCACCTGGTCGATACGGCCGAATTTCGTCGGTTGGTCCATATCAGCCAATTGGGACTGGTGTCACTCGTTTTCCCGGCGGCCCATCACAGCCGATTCGAGCATAGCCTGGGCGTTTACCAGACCATGCTGCTGTACCTGCAGCGATTGGCCCATGTGCCAGAGTTCGCTGAAGTCATTGAAACCAAGGATGCCGAATTGATGATCGTGGCGGCCTTGCTGCACGATCTGGGGCATTGGCCCTTCTGTCATCCGATTGAAGACATGCGATTGGCGGGCGTGCCGCAGCACGAACTGTTCGCCAATAGCTTTCTGCTGGAAGGAGAAATCGCCGACTGCTTGCGAGATGATTGGGGGATCAACCCTCGCGATGTCGTCAGCTTCCTGTCCGAGAAGGGACGCACCAACAAGATGAAGCTCATGCAGAGCATCATCTCTGGGCCAATTGATGTCGACAAGCTTGATTACTTGCAACGCGATAGCCTGCATGCTGGTGTCCCCTATGGCCGCAACTTCGACCAGCAGCGTCTGATCGCCAGCCTGTGCGTTAGCCAGGAAGGGGACAAGCTTGCCCTGACGAACAAGGGTCGTACGGCCGCCGAGATGATGGTCTTTGCCCGCTACGTGATGTTTAGCGAAGTTTACTGGCACCACGCGGTTCGCAGTGCGACCGCGATGCTGCAGCGGGCATTTTTCATGCTGCGTCCGCAGTTGGAACTCGATTCCCTGTTTCGCCTGACCGAAAGGCCGATGATCGAGGCCATGCTGGAAGCGGCCGGCAATGGGCCTGCTCGCGATTTACTGGATGGGCTCTTCGGTCCTTCTCGTCGGCTCTATAAGCGTCTTTTCGAGTACTCACATTTTGATCATCCCGAACTGTTTCATCAGATTGCCCGGCGTCCTTATGACTGGCTGGTCGACCTGAGCGATCAATTCGCGACGACATTGTCGCGGCATTTGTCACGTCGGGTAGCACCCCATGAGATCTTGATCGACGCGCCGCCGATCAAGTTGGAAGTGCAATTCAATATCGATGTGCTCGACCAGAAGACAGGCAAGTACCGAGCCTTGGGCGACGTATCGCCGATGGTCGAGACGCTTGCGAAGAGGCAGTTCGACGACTACGTCAAGAAGGTGCGGATCTTTATTCATCCGCGACTCGAGGATTCGATCGAGAGTGACTCTGCGATCGAATCCTTGTTCGTCGATACGGTTCGAAGCATGTTCCCTGAAACGGGCTAAAAGTTGGCGTTACTTTGATTTCAATTCAAAGTTGTGCTCGAGTGAGGAGCTACTGACCTCCATCGTGAGTTCCGTTTTTTGGTTGTACTTCTTTGGAATGGCTTCGGTGGTGACCTCCTCGGTGGGGCTGTCTGCGGTTCCGTAGGTCTTCTTTTGGCCAACAACCTTTGGCGAGTTGATTTTGACCGCCTTGCTGCCCAGCGTAGTCATTACCGAGTACTCACCGTTCTCGATTGACCCTCCTTCGACGCCACCTTTGCCGTCGGTGGCTTCGACGGTGATCTTCCCTTTGCTGACCGGCTGGCCATCCAGGGTCACTTTGCCGGTTACTTCGACCAGGTCAGAACGCCCTGAGCCGCAGCCGACTGCGATCAGTAAAAGTAGTGACAGCCCAATGCTGCACGCGAGTAATTGATTTATCCTCATGGTGCGAATCATCCTGAGCGAGTTGAGCGATTGATTGGTGGCCAGCGACAGAAACTAGTTGAGTGATTGGGTTTCTTTCCCTTCCATCGTGCCGGCGGCCCGCCAGACGTCGATGGCAATTGTTTCGCTGACGAAGTGCACTGAACCGTCCCCCATCAAAACCTGAACACCACCAGGGTGTAGGCTGCGGGCAGCGTGATGCTCGTTGCCACCAACACATGGAAGTCCGATCTCCGGTTTATCGACACACCAGGCCGACGATACCACGTCGGCAGCCGAGGAATTGGGGGTCGACACGGTCATGAATCCACCGCCGGCTGCGTCGTCGTTGAAGGAATCGCCACGGTGGTCTGGCTCGGAGTCGTTAGGGTGGGCTCGCAGTTCCGACATCAGCATTGTGTTGCTAAGGCCATCGGTGAAGCCAGAAAAGTCACTCGTGCGCGGCGTTTCTCCAAGTGCCCCCTGGCTTCCTTCGAAACCGAAAGGAGCCTTCAATGCTTCAGTTGCCGTCGAGCTACCATTGGGAATCGTGACGTTTCCGTAGTTCACAGCATAGTGAACGCGGCAGCGCCAGTAGGCGTCGGACGTGTTCATTTTGCCGCCGTTCATGCTTGGGCAGTAGTAGAACTCGACCGGCTGGGCCAAGACACCATCAAACGTGTTTTGAATGATGTTCGGCGTGTCGTAGAACGGCTTGTTGTAGTCGTATGCTTCGGCCAGATTGTTCTGCTCGATATAAGGCCATAGGCTCACCACCCATGTGTGCCGCTTGCCGTTACTGTCGTTGGTCGCACCAAACGGCAGCTTGCCGACGGTATCGTGATAGTTATGCATTGCCAGGCCCCACTGTTTCATGTGGTTGGTGCACTGCATCCGTCGAGCAGATTCGCGGGCCATTTGAACGGCCGGAAGCAGCAGCGCGATGAGCACTCCGATAATGGCAATAACCACCAAAAGTTCTACCAGAGTAAAACCGCGAGAAGAGGCCATGCGTACCACGGTGCTGTTCCTTGTGGCAAGTGATGAAAAGTGAGGACAAGCGTGGAAAGATATCGCCAGTCTTCCAGCCAAGTGGTTAAACCGAGATTCTTCTAGAAAAAACGCTTACAAGGAAAATCGTAGCGATTGTTTCTCGGTAGTACAAGAATAATTGCCACAATGTCTATTTCATTGGGGCTATGGTGCACCAAGGAGGGCTCAAGAGGCCATGGCGGCTTGGTCGTAGCGGGCCAGAAACCAGCCTTCCCCCAGCGAGACACTGCGAGACAGGTGATGTGGCTCGAGCAGTCCGCCTACGAAAGATTCCGGTTGGCTGCCAGGGGGATGCCATTCCAGCCAGACACCTCGTTCGTTTCCTGAAAGCTGAAAGCGAATGCCGCCAGCATCGCTTCGTTCAATGCTGCTGAAAGTTGGTCCGGACTGAGCCATCGGTGGAGTCGTGAGCAAAATGAGCGTCTGTGGCTTGCCTGCCGGGTAGGCCATAAACGGCCCGAGATTATCTCGCTCGCCATCGTTTCTGGGCCAGTCCTGTTGAAGCGACTGCACAATCGGCTGGAAAGCGGTGACCTGAGAGTCGATTCGCAACTTCTTTCCAGCCCAAATCAATTCATCCCACCCGTTAATCAAACCAAGCCAACAACATCCCAGAGAAAGAACAACCATCCAGGAGGAAAGGGTGCGGTGCCCGCGAGAGCCCATCGTCATGCCAAGGATCAGCATTGCTAGGCTCACGGTGCCGATCACCACCATGAAACCCAACACAAAGATCTTCCATTGGGCGGCCAGCGAATGGGCGAACTCGTCGAGGTCGGAGCCATCCTGGTGCCATCCCATCTGGAATTCGAGATGCTCCCACGTAGAAGAAAAGCGGGCGTCCCAAACAATCCAACCCGCTAACAGCAGAAGGACACCAGCATTTACCAGCCAAAGTGCAAGCGGGTGATGTCCGATCGACAGATCACGCAGCCAAATGATGGTCGCCGAGATGCGGAACCACCGTGAGTGCGTCGGGAACTTGTCGGCAGGAGCATGCATGAATGCAGAAAAGGCCTGGAGCGATGTTTGGTGAAGTTGATACCTAAGTCACCCCTCACACTAGCCCTCTCCGCTAAGGGGAGAGGGAACAGGATGGGCATTATTTTGTGACGGTGCCAGAGGGCTGGGTGGAGTCGGCATCGCAGTAGGACAGGGCCATCAGTGCAAACGCAGTTGCCAGGTTCTTATCGTTCTCGAACCAGCGACCGTTTTCGTTGGACCACGAGCCATCTTCGTTCTGGCGTTTGGCCAATTCGTCGATCAACTCTTCGCGCCAGTTGTGGGTTTTACCCTCGGCGTCGGTCACTTCCGTCAGGCCAGCCGTACCCAAACCAGCGGCGAACGTGTGGTAGTAGTAGAACAAGCCGGCGCTCCCCATGCCTGGATTCTGTTCGACGCTGTAGTTATTGGTTACCCATTCTGAAGCAGCCTTCACACGCGGGTCGTCTTTGGTCAGTCCGGCATAGATCATGCTCTTTAGGCCCGCGTAGGTCATCGAACCGTAGCTGCGGATGCCGCCGTTTTCGGTAAAACGCTCCGGGGAAGTGGAGGGATCGATCTTCTCGCGTGGGATCTCATAAAAGAAGCCACCATCGTTCACTTTGCCGGCGAACTCGGTTGTGTTGTACTTGCTTTCCAGGTTCTGACAGCGCGAAACAAAGACCAATGCACGTTGGATCGCTTCGTCGTCGGCTTCACTGCCTGTATCGATCAACGCTTCGACCAGGTAGCCGGTGTTGGAAAGATCAGGGCGGCCTGCACCACCATATCCAACACCCCCAAACCAGACGTCTTCCTGCTCAACTTCTCCCTTGCCATACTGCAGTCCGGTGACGAACTCGCGGGCCTTTTTAAGTGTTTCGTTGTAGCGGCCATCGGCGTTGGCTTCTTTGAAGCAGAGCATCGCCACGCAGGTTTCGTAGTTGCGCAAGCGACCGTTACCGTAGATCCCACCATCTGGCTTGACGAAACCTTCCAGTGCTTTAAGCCCTTTCACGACGACCGCATCTTCAACGGTCTTTCCGCTACGAAGCGCACCAGTCACAGCAAGAGCCGTGAGGCCGGGGCCTGCCTGAGCTGTAAAACTGCCATCAGGGGCCTGCCCGTTTTTCTCAAGATACTTCAAGCCACTGGCGACGATCGTATCGAGCTTCTTCTGAGACTCACTCGAAATGGGACCATCCGCAGCAAACGCGAAGGAACTGATGGCTAGCATCAGGCAGGGAGAAATTCCAACGAAAACACGACGGCAAATGTTCACGGTAACCTCTTTGTTCAGAGCCAGTAGGAGCGCGCTGTTCCTCAATCAGCAAAGGCCATGCCAGCAGGCTAGGAACCACGTGAAATGAATGAAACCCGACAGATTTCACCTTAGCGATCTGGATAGAATTCTGGCGTGTCGCTGGGGTCGACATGGATGTCGCTTTAAGCGACATGCCGGCAGGGGGCTACTCCTTCTCATCAATGCGCCGCGTTTGTCTCTTGGCATCGAGTAGTCGGTCGAGGTAGCTCCGTTCCTCGTTTACTTCGAGACCCTGCTCTTTGCCGCTCGGCGGAAGCGTTTCATGTGACTTGGCCGGCGATTCGGGGGTATGAGCTTCTATGACCGCATCGTCAAAGGTCACTTGCCAGTCTCGATTCAACTTTTCCTTTTGGGCCTTCAAGCGATGGAGTGATTCGACAACAGGAGTCTCGGAAAGGGGGTGATGCCGGATGCGTGCCCACAGCGTCCCTACCCAGGCAAAGCTCCACAGTACCCGGCGGTTCGCAATATCGAGTACGAATAAGCCAGCCACCGTCACCAGCACCAGGTACCAGATCGGACGTTGGCTGCTGGCCTTGGGAAGATCGTGGCGAAACGGATTCGTGTCCATCTTGGCCAACTGCTCTTGGGTCATGTCTAAGTTAAACACCTCACCAGGACGGCCGCCGGGGGGCGTTAACTCGGCGAAACGTTGGAGCAGCGGTAAGTTGTCGGACTGTTCCCGAAACTCTTGCGTATTTTGCACGTTCACGCCGATGCGAAGTGGTGTTTGCCCTGGTCCTGGCGAAACAGCCAAGAAGTGTGGGCCGGCATGTTGGGCATCGAATTCGGCCTCGTACCGTCCTGGAGCGACTTGAACAAATGCCTCACTCACGAGGTCGGATCGAGGTCCGACGCCACTTAGCTGCGGTGTGGCGAAGTTGACGAAGTTGCCTTGGTCGTCGAGAGCGTTCAGGATGAGCTTTACCTTTTGACCTTTGACTTCCGATGCAATCAGGTAGTTCTCGGAAGGGCCGGTCGTTCGCATGCACCAGCGAATCATCTGCATCAGCAGCTTTTCGTTTCCTTCCCAGCCGGTCCAGTTGGTTGTCCATCGCTGACCAACATCACTCGTCCAGCAGACGCTTCTGCCGATACCATACTGCCAGGCAGCGAGCAGCGCGTTGGTCTGCCCTGTAGGTTCTGGCGAGGTCAGAAGCACGTCGACCAGCGGACTATCCTTGGGGGTTGTCATCACGTAGCCGGAAAACGGTGGGACAGCGGATGGTATCCCTTTTAGTATTTCATGATGTGCGACAACTTGCGGAATGATGCCACCAGGCTTCTCGAAGACCAACGGGCGAGCGACACGTCGCGTTTCTTGCATGAAGATCCGTGGAATCGCCTTGGGCGAAGTCACCTGATAGAACTTGCCCCGACCAATGGCGGCAATCTGGTTCAGCAGGCGGACGTCGGCGTCTTGTCCCACCGCGACGGTGGACACCGTGATTCCGCTCTTTTCGATCTGGCGTGTCAGATTGCCAAAGTCCGCTGCGGGGGTTTGTCCGTCGGTCAGGACGATCATGTGTTTGACTGCGGCTTCATTGGCTTGCAGTTGGCGAAACCCGTCTTCCATCGCCGGGAACATGTTCGTTCCACCACCGGACGAAAGACGTGAGATCATCTGCGTGACGAACTGACGATTCTTAGCCGTTTGAAGTGGAACCGTACGCGAGGTGGTGGAGTCGAATGTCGTTACTCCGATGTAGTCGTGCGGACCGAGAGCACGCAGCGACTCACGCGCTGCTGCTTTGCACCAATGGATTTTCTCGCCATCCATGGAACCAGATTTGTCCATGACAAGCATCAGGGCCCCAACCGGAACGACTTTGGCATCTTTGATCTGGAAGTCGAGCGGCATCGCTTCTTCGATCGGTGTGTTCGTCCAACCGCCGGCACCATAACTGTCGGGCCCGCCCAGCATGATCAGCCCGGCACCCAGGCTTCGTGTGTTGTCGGCGAGCATCTGCATCTGGGCATCGCTGAAGGCCGTGATCTCGCTGGTATTACCGCTGCTGCGTGCAACGTTGCCAAGGATGACTAGATCGTATGGCTGCAGGTCGGTTAGCTTGGTGAAGAGCTGATCGCTGGGTTGGATCGTGACTTTCAAGTCATTCCTGCGCAGCATTTCAGCGAACCCGTCAAACTCGTCGGGACGCGACGAATCAACGATCAGAAGAACCTGGCCGGGTGATTCGATGTGCGTAAATGAAGAGGCACGGTTGTTCTGCGTGAACCCATCGACCCCCTTTAGCTCTGGTGTGAACTCGGCTTCGTACGTGTAGAAACCACCATCGGGTAAGTTGTCCTGAAAGGAGAAAACACGCGTCCCGGGTTCCAGTTCAATTTGCTGCTCGATAACAACTTGATCTCGTCCGTTGCCGCGACGAACGACGCGAAGTTTACCGACAACCGGTTTGCTCGCTGACTGTGGGGCCCAATGAACTCCAGGACGATTGTTCAACACGACCTGCACAGGAAAGGGAGTCTTCTCTCGCATCTTGGCTGGCGTCGTGATTTTTTCAACATTGATTTCCGTGCGTGTCTGGGAAGTAATCGGGACGACATCGATGCCAATGCCTGCCTGGCTTAGTGATCTTGCCGCCGACATGGCATTGCCGAGCGTTTCCTTGCCGTCGGTTACAATCACGACGCGTTTGGCCGCATCGGCCGGGAACGCTGCCTGGGCGAGTTTCAGTGCCGCTTCCAGGTTGGTCTGTTGTGGATCGATGGATGTCTCTATTTTCGATCGCAGAAACAGGTCGCCGGACCACGGTGGGATTTCTATCGCTGCGTCGCCACCAAAACTGATCACACCGACACGGTCGTCAGGCACTTGCTGGCGAAACGTATTGGCGGTCGAGCGGACGTAATCGATCACATTCTCAAGACGCTCAGGTGGGATGCTGAGCGAACGATCGACCAGGTAAATTACTGTCAGGCGATCATTCGTGCGAACCAGTTCAACTTCAGCCAAAGTCAAAACGACGAGAATGCAGAGAACACTTCGCAGACCGTTGGCCAACAACCAACGCCAGCGGTTACCCATAGCCAAGCCATTCCAGGATACCCACCACAACGCAGGGATAATCGCCAATAGAAGCAGAAAGATAGGGCGTTCTATCGAAAACTGAAGATCCGTCATTCCGCGTCTTTCGGTTGATTAACGTTCGGTATCCCATGTGTCCCTATTCTACGCCGATGTTGGAAAAAAACAGACTTGCTGGTCAAATTGCCAGGACTATGCATTGGTTTGCTGTGGGCAGAACAAGACATTTCGCTACGATAGACGGCCCAAAAGGAACTCCTGGAAATAGTAGAAGAGAACGCCATCCAGTTAAAACAAGTCATTACGTAGATGGAATCATTGAAGCGAGAGAGCCAGATGGAACCAAGAGTCAGCTTGATTACGCTGGGTGTAAAAGACCTGCAGCGATCGCTTGAGTTCTATCGAGACGGACTGAGGCTGCCTACCTCGTGGAACGGTGACCAAGGCGTGGTCTTCTTTCGAATGACTGGAACGTGCCTGGCTCTTTATCCGCTGGATAAGCTTGCCGAGGACGTGGGGGGAGATTGGATCGGGCAACAGCGTTCCCGATTTACAGGCATCTCGCTGGCTCACAACGTGCGAGAGAAAGAGGACGTCGATCGAATCTTGACGCAAGCTGAAGCAGCCGGTGCCAAAATCGAAAAGCCGGCGCAGGACACCTTTTGGGGTGGCTACGCCGGCTATTTTTCGGATCTCGACGGGTACTTATGGGAAGTCGCTTATGGAGCGTTTGACTTCAATGAAGACGGCAGCTTAAAGATTCCCTAAGGGCGTTTGGCTCCCTTTTTCATCTCATCGAGCGTGAAGTCAATTTCATTCTCGCCTGATTCCACCACAGCAGCCAATTCCGTTTGCGTGTTGTACTTAGGTGGAAGGATTTCTGGTTGCCAGCGTGCTTCACCGGTTTCTGGATTCTCGATGCGGTCTTCGGTGGTAATTGCAACCTGGTGCTTACCAACCAAAGCGCCCCATTCCTTACCCATGAAATTCAACGTGTATTCACCGGCCTGATTGGTCTTTCCGTAAGAAGGCCGACCACTCTCGGGTTGAAACCGAACCGTTGCATCGGCAAGGGGTTTGCCTTGTAGGGTCACCTTGCCGTGCACGTTGCCAAAGTCCAAGTCTGGTCGCCCGCTGAAACAGCCAAGCGTTGTTATCAGAGCGAAGAGCATTGCCAATCGCCATACCATGACGGATCTCCCGAATAGAACTTCTAGAAACGCATGCATTCCGTCGACTAGTACTCGCCGAGAGTCTTGCCGTCGGATCGATTCGAGAGATTCTGGTAGATATTCTGATCGATCGTCTCAGGCAGGAAGTGAACGCTGCCGTCTGCGAATGCGAACATCGCTCCGCCTGGGTGCAGGCTGCTGAACCAGTGACGGAACTGCCAATTGGTGGGTTCCGGCTCATTGAGCGGATAACCGGTGCATCCAGCGACTTCCATGGAACCGTAGTAGCCACTGTTGTCTTGGTTGCCATTGGTCGTGCCGGCCCATTGGGTGTAGGTCGTGTTTGTGTTGAACGGCAGCTTGAAGTGACGTTCGCCGATCATCATGGTGTTCGAGGAACCGTCTGTAATATCGCGGAACGCATACCCCTTTACACGGTCGGTAAAGATACCGGACGCCGAGGCGGTGGGACCTTCGTCATAGTAGTACACACGAGGACCGGTGCCGTTGACGCCTGGGTAGCTCGATAAACCGAGAGGTGCCCCAGCGACCGCGCGGGGCGAAGCGTCGCTCGTTCGTGCATCGGATGGGCAATTGAATGCTTCGAGCGACTGTCCCAGAATCTTCGGCCCCTGAGTCGTACCGGCGGCATCGACTAGCCGCTGTTTACCAACCTGAAGCGTATCGTAAATATTGGCCTGCTCGATCATTGGCAAGATCAGTGCACTCCACGCCCAGGCCGCATCCGTCGCGGTTTCTTCCCGGACGATCATTGGCGGAAAGCTACCGTGGGTGTCGTGATAGTTGTGAAGTGCCAATGCCAACTGCTTTTGATTGTTCGAGCAAGACATTCGCCGGGCGGCTTCACGTGCTTGCTGGACCGCAGGAAGTAAAAGAGCAATGAGCACGCCAATAATGGCGATCACCACCAACAACTCAACCAGGGTAAAGCCTGGCCGCTTACGATTCAGAGTCATAGCGATATCCGTACGAAGAATGAAACAACGAAAGCACTTGGCGCATGATGAGAAAGGCGTGGGGCGCAGATGCTAAGGGAAAAGGCGTAGGAATTAAATCGAATTAATTCTCAAAAACAATGTGTTTCTATACCTTCTTTGTAACAACATCCCGCGATATCAACTAGCAGAAATCCGAGATAATTCGTTCATTTGAAAACGTATGAAAAAAAAGGCACCCTTGGGCATTGAGGAAGGTTGCTGGTGATTAGGCCAGTGCGGCAAGTCGAACCAAGGAGCAAATTCGCTAGAAACAAAAAACGCATGGTCGTAAGGACTATGCGTTGGGTAATTGCCTGGAAAGTAATGCGATTACTTCTTCGGGCGATCGATCATAAACTTGACGGGCTCATCTCCGAGGGGCACCGTAACGTTAAGATCCGTCGATTTGTATTCGAGGTAACGCTTGTGCACGATCGGCGAATAGTTGCCTTTGGCATCGGGTTCCATCACGCCTCCGAGTGTCACTTTATACGTTCCAGCCGGCAGGCCTTTCACGACGGAAAAGTTGCCTTCGCTGTCGATCGGTGCGATATCGGAATACTTCCCGTCGTCGAAGATGAGTTCTCCCTGTGCCATAGGAGTTCCATCTGCGTACTGAACTGTGCCGAATACGGCGTTTTCTGTCTGTTGGCTACATCCCATCCCGCCAATAAGCAGCAGGAGACAAGCAGCAAGAAGGAGTGTGCGTTTCATGAGTTCGACCCTCGCATGATGTTGTGGTTTGATTTCTTGACGCCACAGAGCCCCTGGGGGAGACTCCGTGACTGTTTATGCAAGGTGTGACTAAAACTCGCCAATCACATTGCCATCCATAGCATTGCCCAGGTTTTCCAGGGTGCTTTGCGAAATGTTGGTCGAAATGCCTCGGACCGATCCGTCACCCAGAACAAACTGGGTAATGCCAGGATGCCAGCTTCCGTGCCCCTGCCCGTTGTCCGGTCGAGCGTTGTCATTTGGACCTCGCCCTAGGCGGAGACGAATAGAACTAGCGACCGAAAACTCTCGCCATCCGTCGGACGAGTAGAGGAACGAACCATCGGCACCAGTCGAGCCGCAACAAACGCCAACCTGATCTTTGCCAAGCCCCTTTTCGCCAAACATCAGGGTGTTGCTTAGACCGTCCGTGACGCGTGCGAACGAGTCACGCGGATTCGCTTCGCCACATGGGTTATTGTCGCCAGGGCTGGTAGGAATACCAACTCGCAGAATGCTCTTGATGTCGTTCACATGCGAACTGTCGTTTGGGTTGTGGTAAGCGTTAAACACGGTGCTGGACGAGTCGTAACCGACGGCACCGTAGTCGCTCCATGGGCCCTGCTGGCCACCCGAGTCTTTCATCTGGACGCCGCTTCGACGTGAAGGGCAAGTCATGTACGAGATCGAACTGACACCTTCCTTCTGTTGCTGGGTGAGGTTCGCAAAGATCACGTCTTTCCAGTTGTCGGTATTAACGGCATGCAGCAACTCGTACTGGGCGTTCTGTTCAGCGAACGGCATTAGGTGTACCCAGACACTGTAACCTTGTTGGCAATTCACCAACGGAGGCAGTTTGGTATACGTATCGTGGAACATGTGGGTCGCCAAGCCGATCTGCTTCAGGTTGTTCGAGCACTCGCTACGTCGAGCGGCCTCACGAGCCTGTTGCACCGCGGGCAGAAGTAGCGCGATCAAGACACCAATAATTGCGATCACAACCAACAATTCGACCAGAGTAAAGCCTGATCGCAAACGAGAAGACTTCATGATGCATCTCCCTCCGAGAGCCCAACGGCATGCGCAATGACACAACAAACAATAAATGAATGATAGACATGAGGCCGCCTGTGCCCTCTTATTGGTACCAGGCAAGTAAGAGCATATTTATGCACCTCACATACGTTATTTTGCGCTTTCGATGTCTAGGTAAAAAGGCCAGAAGATCTTTAAGAGTTGTCGATGTAAAGCATATGAAGTCTAAAATTGCGTTCTTTGGTGGTGGGTGCCCATGCCCAATGTAAGTACACCCTTAATCTCTAAATTTGGGGGCCACTTACGGCAATTTCAAAATTGATGTCTCGTGGTTTTTGGGAATTATTTATGCCTCCTGCTGGGATCCCAGGCCATTGCATATTGGGGATATGCTTGGCTCATGGATTAGCGACGTAGCTAAGCGTTCTCGGTAAACCGCGAGCAAAAAGTTTTTGTTCTTAATGCATTTTCGCGCATTGATTCTGGAAACTTAGCCGAGAGGACAAGTCGCTGCCCAACTCTTGCTTTTGGTTAGAACGACCAGATCCGCGGTATCAACGTGATGGACGTAATGGCGATGAGAATCGCCAGTGGAATACCTGACTTGAGATAGTCGCGCGGTGTGTAGCCACCGGGTCCCATGACCATAAGATTGGTTTGATAGCCAATAGGGGTAAGAAAGGCCATCGATGCTCCGATAGCGATGGCCATGATGAATGGTCTCGGGCTCAAATCGCTTTGCTGGGCGATGGCTACCGCGATCGGAAGCAGCAGCGCCGCGACCGCCGTGTTGGTAATCGTTTCGGTAAAGACAACCGTCAGCAGATAAATCACAACAAGCAGGACAAACGGATTGGTACCGACCGCGGAAACGAGTCCCTCTGCGATCATCTGAGCGGCACCACTTTCCCAAAGGGCATTGCCCAACCCCAGAGCCGCAGCGATTGTCACGATGACCTGCATGTCGAGCGCACCACGCGCTTCAGATGCGGAAAGACACTGGGTCAAAATCATTAGGCCAGCGATTGTTAACGCAGCGATCGCGGGGCTGCCCCAGCCGCCAGCAAATTCAAAACCGGAAAACACCGATGTCAGGCACAACCAAAGGATCAGCAAAATCATCAGGCCGCCGGAAATAAGGGCTCGGTCGTGACGCCGAGGTTCGGCATCGTCTACGCTACTGACCAGGTAGAAATCTCGATTGTTTCGATGTTGGGCAATGAAGTCCGTGCGAGTTTGCAGCAGTAAGGTGTCCCCTACCTCAAGTTCGATATTGCCAATCTTGTTGGGTAGGCGTTGCCCGTTGCGATGCACGGCGACAACCGCCGCGTTGTACAACTGACGGAAATTCGCCTTTCTTACCGTCGTACCGATCAAGGGAGACGAAGGACTCAAGACGACCTCGGTAAGGTGACGCTGGACACGCGATTGGGGGTGGAACTCGTAAGTCCTGTCGGCGGCGGGAATCAGCCCGGGGATTTTTTCGAGGTCGACGATCGTGTTCACCAGTCCAGTGAAGACGAGTCGATCGCCAGAGCGGACGAAGTCGCGCGGAGTCACCGGCGTGATGATGTCGCCCTCGCGATCGATTTCGATGAGGAACAGTCCATGCAGATTGCGCAGACCGGCCGCTTCGACCGTTCGGTCGATCAACGGGCAATCGGGCTGAACCATCATTTCTACCAGGTATTCGCGTTGCTGGTCCCCCAACATTTCCATGATGTCTCGTTTACCGGGTAGAAATCGCTGCCCAAGCACCAGCATGTACAAGCTACCGACGAGTGCACATGGAATCCCGATCCAACTGATTTCAAAGAAGCCCATCGGTTGCACGTTGGGGAGAATCTTCTTGCGATTGGCAAGACGTGTTTCCAGTGCAGGGCGATCATCAGGCTTGGCTGCTGTGATCTTGGACTCGAGATCTTTGATTTCGTTCTCAACAATCACGACGCTGTCGCGTAGCTTTTCATTCACAACCAGTGTCGTGCTTGTACCGATCAGCGTGCAGACACCTCCCAGGATGGTCAGGTAGCTCAGGGGAAGCAGTAGTTTGGAAGGGGACAGATTTCGCTGCCGGCACCAGTCGAGAATGACCGGCATCATCATGGCGACCAGAGCAGTATTCAAAACAAACGCGGCCGAAACCACGATTGGGCCAGTGAGCCGGAGCAGGGCAGAGCGTTCGTTTGTCGCGCGACCGAGGATTTTTCCCCCGATCCAATCCAGCACACCTGTCTTTCGAAGTCCGGCCGAGACCACCAGCAACGCGCTGATGGCAATCACTGCCCGACTAGCGAAGCCACTGATTGCCATCTGTGGGGAAATGACCCCGGCCAGCGTGACAAAGCAGAGTGCCAGAAGGAACAACAAATCGACTGGGACACGTCGTGCAAATTGAATCGCGAGGAATACTCCGAGAGTGGTAGCGATGGCAATCCAGGGATGTGCAGCTTGCAGGAATTCCATGTCGGCGAGTTGTTGTCCGGACGCTGACCGTCCGTCAAAGGGGTGAATTGAAAGCGAATCGTTATTGTCGGGAGGAACCCGTGGGGCGGTAGTGGGGCTTCTTTACGTTTTTTCGACCAAAGAGGGGGAGCAGGCCCTGTGAAAAAAGGTGCGGAATGTGACGGCACCAGGTTCTTACAAAGTGCCCTAGTTATCCAATGGGCCTAATGGGTTCATTTTGAATTCGTCGATACCCTAGTTTAGCTAAATTACCCACCAAATACGCGAGGCAAGGATTGCCTGCCTTTGCTAATCGCGTTCTTTTGAAAATACTCTGGGAGGATACAGAGAAATGACTTGCCGTATATTTGCCGGACTGGCCGTTCTGATCGCATTAGGATTCTGTGCCAGCTTCGAGGCGAGAGCGGACAAAATTGTGGACGCAAATCATGTTGTCAGCGTTCAGCTCAACCCTGAGTTTCATCCGGAAGTGGAATTTCGCATTGCGGAAGCCCTGAAGAGGCCACCAATCGATTGGAGCGTGGCTCGTGATCATACGTTCGCGGAAAAATCGGAGCCAATTCAGCAGAGAGAACTTGCTGCAGAGATGATCTCGCAATGGGAAGCCCTTCTGGCAAACCCTATTTATGCGAACTTTGACGATTCGATCAACGCACACTTACGATCGATCATCAAAGCCGAATTCGCCGCCCAAAAGGGTCGTGAACGGGTAGTGGCAATCGAGTCGGAGATTGCATGGGATGATCTGCCGCAAGTTAATACAGGCGAAGAGGTTATGGCCTTGATTGCGATGGATGAGTCGAAATTCCCGCTCGATCCGTACGGATACGATGAGTACAACAACTACTTCGAGCCAGAAATTTACGACTGGTTTGTATTCGTAACGGATGACCTGACCGTTGTTTACGTCTACGAAAACAGCGACGTTCTGCCTAGCAAAGTGGATCCGGTTCTGTTGGCCGAACAGAACGCCCAGCCTGTAGTGCCTGAATCGTTTCAAGTCTTTGTAAGAGAACAGGTTCAAGCAATTGCTTCCGGTGAAATTGCCGTCAGCAAGTTGTTCTCGGCAATCCAAGAGCGTTGGACGGCCATCACACAGCCGATTGCCATTGCGTCCCTCAGAAAAACGGAACTGCTGCCGGCCCATCGTGTCTCGCAGCTACAAGATTTACTGCGATTTTAGTAAGTCAATTGCTGAACGCAGTTTATGTTGTATTATGCAAGGGAGCATGTGCTCCCTTGCGACCGTTTTGGCATGGCAGATTACCTCAATGTGGGGATGCCTGCAGGAACGACCCGTTTCATCTATTTTCTCAAAATGTTAATCCAGCTAAACTTAAGCGGATTCGATGTTTTTTGGTGGCAGTATTTGCAGGCGGGAAATAGAATTAGGATCCAGACTGGGCGGTAATCCTTGCGCTATCCTTATTTGAGGAGCAGGTGCAGTTTGTGGATTACCTGTTTACAGCCAGCTGACCTGCGACCATTTCGGAACAGAGTCGCAACGAACAACACTTCTCACCATTTCTTTTTTGGAGTTTCGACTATGCCTAAGCGTGAGCACTTCGAGCAGTGTCTCTCGGCATTTTTGGCAATCGGGCTAGCCGTTTTGATGGTGGCTCCCGCTGCGGCGGGCGATGCCACTCGCGTCGCAACCTATCAGCAAACTGCCGGGCCCCGCTACTTCGCCATGAGTGTTTCTCTTGATGAGAAACCAGAAGCCAGCCCATCGGAAGTTGTGGTGGTGGTTGATACTTCTGCCAGCCAGGCAGGCGTTTACCGAACCGATTCGATCGCCACCGCTAAGGCGCTGATGGCTTCGTTGCCATCCGATAGCCGGGTTCAACTTTTTGCTGGCGATATCATGGCCGTTCCGATGACCGGCAGTTTCGTTTCGCCTCAAGGCAGTGAAATCTCCGAAGCATTCGCCAAGTTGGAAAAGCGTGCTCCTCTGGGGGCGACTGACCTGGAAACTTTGATTGAAGACGCTGTTTCGGTCTTCACGAAGTCTGGCAAATTGAATCGCTCGATTGTCTATATCGGCGATGGTAATAGCAAAGCAAATTTCCTCTCGCCGACTGAGTTAGAAGAAGTCGTTGGCACGCTACGCCGCAACAAAGTGGCGCTGAACTCGCTGGCAATTGGACCAGAGCGTAACATCGAAGTTCTGGCTACCTTGGCAAATCACTCCGGCGGCATGGTTGAAGTTGATAATCGCGAAACTCCATCGGAAGAAGCTGGCGTTCGCTTGGCTGCCGCCGCGACCACGCCGGTTATCTGGCCAGCTTCGGCCAAGTTCTCGGCCAACGTAGTTGAATCCTTCCCAAAACAATTTCCGCCGCTGCGTGCGGATCGCGACTCAATCGTCGTGGGTGTGCTCGACACCGATGGCGTAGTGAGCGTCGAAGTTAAAGGTAGTGGTGCTTTCGCTCGGACTTGGACCGGAAAACCAGAAGCTACCAATGATGATCAGGCCTACTTGCCGCAGTTGATCGAACTGGCTCGTAAAGATGATGGACTGAACCTGCCGACAGTGGGTTCCGGCGGTCTTCGCGAAACGGCCAGTGTGTTGATGGCTTCCGCCGACCAATACGCAAAGCTGGGTGGTCAGGCTCTCGCTGCTGGCGACAAAGTTGGTGCTGCACGTCTGGCACAAGCCGCCATGGAAATCGATCCAGGACATCCGCGGGCTCAAGCTGTCGCCAAGGCGGCTGCTAAGTCCGATGAAAAGACGAAGACCGAAGAAAAGGCTCCCGTTGATCGTGGTGCCTCGGTCCGTCGTATTCCCGTTCACTTTGTGGCTTTCCAGAACGATGGATCGGACGATTCGGCCGCACCGCTGACGCTTGGCGAAGATGACGGTCAGTTTCTGAATGAGGTTGATCTGAACACCATTCGTAGTGCTCGTATCATCGAAGCAGAAGTGACCAATCGTTTGGCCGCTGCTCGTGGTCGAATGACCACGGATCCTGATGGGACACGCAATGCATTGAAGCTGCTTCTGGATAACGTCGAACGTGCTCCAGATCTCAGCCCAGATGTGCGTGCTCGTTTGCGTAACCAGATTATCGCCGCAATTCGTGAATCGTCTGCCCGTGCGGTGGAAGTGGAAGCTCGCCGTGCAGAGGCAGCCGAGCGAGAAGCGATCGCTCGTGAACGCATCGCTCTGACCGAGCAGCTACTTCGTGACGAAGAACGTGCTCGTGTCATCATGGAAATGTTTGATGCGTTGATGGACGAAGGTAAGTACAGCGAAGCCCTGCTCAGTGCTCAAGAAGTCCGAGCGATGGACCCTTACAATCAGGCTGCCGTCGCAGGCGTTGAGATTGCTACCATCGTCGGTAACTATCGTTCGATCACGGCTCTGAAGGAACTGCGATATCAGCGATTTGTCGACACGATGTTCGAAGCTGAAAAGTCCAGTGTTCCATTCCCAGACGAACCACCAATCGTCTACCCAGATGCTGAATTCTGGGAAGAGATTTACTATCGTAAGGAAAAATATGGTTCGGTCGACTTGGCTTCGACGGGAAGTGCCGAGCAAAAGATCTTCCAACAACTCGAATCCGAGACCAAGATCCAGTTTATCGACACGCCGCTGGAAGAAGTGGTGGGATATCTGAAGCAGTTGCACGGTATCGAAATTCAGATCGATAACCGAGCACTGGAAGACGTTGGTCTATCTACCGACACGCCTGTCACCCGTAACATCGAAGGTATTTCGCTTCGCTCTGCTCTGCGTCTGATGCTGAAAGAATTGGACCTGACGTACATCGTGGCCAACGAAGTGCTGATGATCACTACTCCAGAAGAAGCCGAGAGCGAACTGATCACGAAAGTGTATCCAGTGGCCGACCTCGTGCTGCCAGTTTCCGCTCAGATCGGTACCCTTGGTGGCGGCGGTAACGGCGTCGGCGGTGGTATCGGCGGTGGCGGTGGCGGTAACGGCTTTGGCGGTGGCGGCGGTAACAATGGTTTCGGCGGCGGTGGCGGTGGTGTGTTTGCCGTGGCCGACGAAAAGGCTGTCTCCAAAGTCGAGGACGTGAAGCCCGCACAAGAGCCAGCTGCTGACGCTTCGTCCAAGCCGGCTGAAGCCCAGCAGGAAGCTTTCATTCTCCAGGTCAACGAAGGCGAAACTCGGCTTCAGGCGTGGGAACGAGCTTTTGATTCGCAAGCCACGATTCCTGCAGCTGCCGTGCGAAGCGAAGTTCGTCGTGCGATGGCCGCCAAGCGTTACAGCGATGTGACCGGGGTCATTCAACTCGCTCTGCGTGACGGTCAGCTTCAACCTTGGATGTACGAAGCAATGGCCCTGGCCATGCAATTGGACCATGCTCCAAAGCAAGACATCGAACGTGCTTTGATGAGTGCAATCGATTTCTCGGGTGGCCCGAATCACATGCTGGTCGTTGCACAGTTGATGACGCGACTGGACCTGGATGCCCGTGCGTTAAAGCTTTACCAAGACGTCTCCCAAATGGAGCCGCTGCGACCTGAACCCTATTCCTGGGGCTTGGAAGCTGCAAAGCGTCTGGAAGACGAAGATGCCATTCGATGGGCCTGTATCGGTATTCTCTCGCAGGAATGGCCGAAGGAGCATCTCGATATCCGTCAGGAAGCTTTCAATACTGCGAAAGCTCAGCTTCAGAAGTTGCTGGCGGAAAAGAAAAATGACGTGGCCGAACGGTTCAACGAAAGCATTCGAGAAGCACTCGTTCGCGATGCGATCGTAAAGGTGACCTGGTCGGGCGAATCGGATCTCGACTTGATCGTCGAAGAGCCTAGCGGAAGCGTCTGCTCGCAGCACAATCCTCGAACCATCTCGGGCGGTATCTTCCTGGGCGATGCTGTTTCGTCCCTGGCCGATGCCGGTACTGATGGTGCCTACGAAGTCTATGTTGTCCCCAAGGGTTTCAAGGGTGACTACAAGATGCTCGTCCGTAAGGTCTGGGGCGATGTGACTGCCAGCAAGATCACAGTGGACGTGTTCACCAACTACGGTACTGAGGATCAGCGCCACGAACGTCAGCAGTTGCAGCTTGGCAAGGACGGTGCTCTTGTGACCTTCACTGTGCCGGAAGGCCGCCGGAAGGAAAGCCTGTCTGAACAGCAGGTTCAGGTTGCTGTAGAGACTCAAGCGGCTATGACTCGCGAGTTGATCGCTGCCAAATTGAACAATGCCGCTGAAGGCTCGACTGCTTCGGAAGAATACGTTGCCGATGTTGAGGAAGGATCGAACGATTTTGTTCGTCGCGTCCGAAACTCGGTGGGTTATCGTCCTGTGATCACGACCCTTCCGGAAGGTGCAAACTTCTCGGCATTCGCCGTGGTTTCGGCCGACCGTCGCTATGTGCGATTCAATGGTACGCCGTTGTTCTCGTCGATCGGCGAAGTGACCTCGTACACCTTCCAGGGTACGAACACGGGGGCCATGACCAATACCAACGTCAACTAGTTTCGCTGGTTGGCCCAGGGGCAAAATCTTAGAAGATTGAGCCCCTAATTACGAATTAAGCCGGGTAGTGCGTCGAGCGAGAGATCATCGACCTGCCCGGCTTTTATTTTTTCTACGGCGATGGCACCCAGGACCGCGTTGTCTGTGCATAGATGCATAGGAGCGATCAGTAGCTCGCCACCGGCTGCGGCGACTTCTTCTTCTAGTGCCGCACGGAATCGCTTGTTGGCCGCGACGCCCCCTCCTACGCAGATCCGCTGAATTCCGGTCTTCTTCATGGCCTGCATCGTTTTACCAACCAGGCAGTCGATGACCGCCTGTTCAAAGCTGGCAGCAATGTCCGCTTTACGCTGGTCGTCAATTTCCAGCGACTTGAAGTTGACTGCACCAGGGCCAGCGATTTCGTAGCGTACGGCTGTCTTTAATCCGCTGAAGCTGAAGTCGAGACGCGAAGAGTCGTTTAGAAACGGGCGAGGAAACGCAAACGCTTTGGGGTTACCGTTCAGAGCACACTTCGAGAGCGAAGGGCCGCCTGGGTAGGGAAGGCCAAGCATCGAAGCGACTTTGTCAAAGGACTCACCAGCGGCGTCGTCGATCGTGCCCCCCAGTGGTTCGAAATCGAACGGACTCTTGCAGTGGTAAATCGTCGAGTGGCCGCCACTGATAATCAGCCCGATGCAAGGGAAAATCGGCTTTTGGAAGGCCACCTGGCAGGCATAGATATGCCCTTGGAGGTGATTGATTCCGATCAGCGGCTTGCCGAGCAGCCAGGCCAGGGTTTTGGCTGCCGTAACGCCCACTAGAAGTGAGCCAGCAAGACCTGGCATGTTGGCGACCGCAACGGCATCGATATCTTTTAGTTCGATATCGGCTTTCCGGATTGCCTCGTCGATGACGGGCAAGCAGCGTTCCAAGTGGGCTCTAGCCGCGATTTCTGGAACGACGCCGGCAAACCTCTGATGAAGCTCATCCTGCGAGGCGACGACCGAGGATAACACCTGGAGATCATCGGTAATAACGGCGGCTGCAGTCTCGTCGCAGGTCGATTCGATCGTCAGGATTTTCATCGCTTGAGCGTGCGGTTCAGGAAGATGAAATCTCCGCCTTCAGTTGTTCAAGCCCTTTGCTTAATACCGGGTCGATTTCCGAAAGATCCGGTTGTGGGGCAGGCGGGTGTGGAATGATCGTATCCTGATCCCGCAAGCGACGGTAGGTATGGTAAGCCACTTTCTGTTCACGGCTCATCTTTACGTCCATTCCGTCGTCTGGGGAAACGCCCCACTTGTCGCTTTCGGTATCCCCTTCGAATCGGTGGATCTTTTCGCCACTGGGACGCTGATAACCGGCTGTCGTAAGCTTCAGGGCGCTTTTGCCTTCCTCGAGTTCAATGATGTTCTGGACGCTTCCCTTGCCCCAGCTTCGTTCGCCGATAATCGTTGCTCGGTCGTGGTCTTGCAGGCAGGCCGACAAGATTTCGCTGGCACTGGCGCTGTAGTGGTCAATCAAGACGACCATCGGAAAATCGGGCAAAGTTCCTTCCTTTTCGGCCGTCCAGACACGTTTGGGGGAATTGCGTCCCTCGGTGCTGACAATCTTTCCGTCTTCGATAAACATGTCGCAGATCTCGACCGCTGAAGTCAAAAGACCGCCAGGGTTAGACCGTAGATCGAGTACAAGGCCCTTCATGCCGTCATCCAGCAGGCGTGTAATTGCCTTATGCAGATCATCGGCAGTGTGGCGGCTGAATGCAGAGACCCGCACGTAGCCGATCTTGTCGGCATGATCGAACATGTAGTCCCAGTTTCCGCCTTCCAGGCGTTCGTCCCCCATCACTGTTTCAATCTGGACCATTTCGCGACGGACGCTCACCTTTTCGCTCGTGAAGGTACTGGGGTGATAAACGGTCATGGTGACTTCGGTTCCCACTGGCCCTTTCAGCTTCTTAATCGCATCGTCGATCGAAAGGCCCTTGGTCTCTTCCCCTTCGATATGGGTAATGCGATCACCAGCGATAATCCCCGCTGCGTAGGCTGGCGTACCAAACAGTGGGCTGGTCACCACCAGGTGCCCGTCCCGGGTTGAAACTTGAATGCCGATACCACCGAACTCGCTGTCCACGCCAGTCTTGAACCGTTCGAGGTCTTCCGGTGCGATGTAATTGGAATAGGGATCGAGCTTAGAGATCACGCCTCGAATGGCGGCTTCCATCAGCGCTCGACGATCGACGTCCTTGACGTAGTTTCGGTCGACCTGATCAAGCGTATCCGCGAACAGTTGAATTAGCTCGACGTACTCTTCGTCGACATTCGCATAGACATTTTCAGGATCAGTGGGGGATTCGCTTTTAGCGACTTCCGCGGCGGATAAGAAGTTGGACGCTCCGAGGGTAGCAATCAGAACGAACAAGAAGCGGTATTTCCATGGCATGGAATGACATCCTCACCTGAATGACTGATGGACTAGCGCGAATAGGGTTCAGCTGCGCGCAAGTATGACCTGGGAGAAATTATAGGACCCAGGGAAAAATGCGGCAATTGAAAGACTGATGAGCCGGTGATTAGAAGTCGTACCAGATACCGAATCCGATTTGCTGCTCAAAATTGTTGTAGAACGAATTCTGAGTGCTATCGCCGTTGTGATAATGAAGCCCCATGCGTAGGGTACGGCCTGGAATGTCCCCCACCCAGGCCCAACCAGTTTGCACGACAAAGCTTCCGCCGAAATTTACTTCCTGACGTAGATGCGTACCCACGGCCAGGAAAGGTTCGCCCCAAGGGCCGGTTCGCTCGTTGGGAGCCCATTCAACACCGAATTGGAATTCCCAGGGGTCGGCGACTAAATGGTAGAACGCCCAGCCCACTTCGCCATAGACTCGCAGCTTGGTAGTGAAGTAGTAGGAATGCCCAAAGATGAGCAGGTCGTGTGCGTAGTTCAGGCGGTCATAGCCTGGGTTCTTCAGCAGGAACTCGTCACCCAAGTGAGAGCTTAGGTGGTAGTAGCCGAATCGCGAGCGATGGCGTGGATTGTCGGCGTAGCTCCAGGTGAGCTGAGTGCCGGCACGAAAATCCACTGATCGAACGTCGACGTCCTCGGGAATGTCAAGCCGAACGTGAGCAGAGCCTTCGACATCCCATTGAATACCGTCTGAAAGAAAAGACGAATCGCGACCGTATCGCAAAACACCAAAACGACCACCCAGATTACCGTCGAGCATCGAGTTATCGTCGGTGATTTTGATCAGTTGTGCTGAGAGGCGAGATTCTTTCTGTCCAGTCAGATATGACTTATAGACCATACCAGCAGGTAAGATAGACCATTCGTATGGGGCATCTTCTTCGACCATCGCGAGTGGTCGTTCGTAGTATGAATCTGAATAGGTAGGCTCGATCCACTGCGACTGACCGGGACCTGGCTGATTGATCATCGTCAGGCCACCATTAATGATTGGCTGTCCCAACGGATTTTCGTAGGCGACCGCCTGGATTTGAGGTGCCCGCTCATCTGTGGGAAAATCGAGAATGGGTTCCAGGTACTGGGATCGTTGGCCCGGAAATATGTTCGTCGGATCAGGCCAGGCAAGTCCGGTCTGCGCACTAGCCAGTGAAGGCAGCGCGAGACTGCTGAGAATCAGAATGACTATGAACCGGACGTGAAATATCATCGCAAGGTGGGGAGTACCTGATAGCATTTTGTTTAATACATCCGCGATAACCATGCTTATCGGCATAATCGGGTACCGAGGATGACAGCGAAGTGTAACGAGGTGCAAGGCGGACCCCAAGATCACTTTTTATCAAAATAGTGCATCGGTAAACTAAATCTGATCCCCCGTTTTTTTAAGGCAAGAAACGTCTTCCATGGTTCTCTTAGAATTCAGTATGTCTCCGCTTAATAAGGGAGATTCCGTGAGCGAATACGTCGCGCGAAGTTTGAAAATAATCGCTGCTAGCGGACTCGATTACCGTTTGCATGCGATGGGCACTATCATCGAGGGGGAAATCGAACAGGTGCTAGCGGTGTTGCAGAAATGTCTAGAGGCCATGTCTGAAGACTGCGATCGCATAACCTGCACAGCCAAGCTGGACTATCGCCGAGGCTACCAAGGTAGGCTCGATTCGAAGGTGAATAGTGTCTTGGAAAAGGTGGATGTGCCCTTGAAGACGATTCAAGCTTCCAGCAAATCGGAATAGAAATCGGCCCAAGTATGGATACACCTGAAGTAGACGTTTGTGTGGTGGGAGGCGGAATTATCGGCCTGGCGACCGCTTACCAGATCACGCGTCGTTTTCCCGATCATCAGGTTATCGTTCTGGAGAAAGAGAAGGTGCTCGCGCAGCATCAGTCTGGTCGTAACTCCGGTGTGTTACATTCAGGCATCTACTACAAGCCTGGCTCGTTGAAATCGATCAATTGTCGCGAGGGGCGATTGGCGATGCAGAACTTCTGCGAGCAGCATGATATTCCACACGAAATCTGCGGCAAGGTAATTGTCGCGACCGAAGAAAGCGAGCTTGGACGCCTGGATGATATCTACCAGCGGGGGCAAAAAAATGGGGTCGATTGCGTCAAGTTGAATGTCGATCAACTGCGGGCCATTGAACCATATTGCCGCGGAATTGCAGCCGTCCAAGTTAAAAATGCCGGCATTATCGACTATCGTCGCGTTTGCTTTCGGTTGTGTGAACTCATCCTTGAACACGGCGGCGAGATTCATACGAATACTCGCTTGCTAGGCGTTACGCACGTCAAAAAACAGGTAATTCTCGAAACGAACAACGGAGCATTTCAAGCGTCGCTGGTGGTCAACTGTGCTGGGCTGCAAAGCGATCGAGTCGCCAAAATGTGCGGCCAACAGCCCGAGGTGAAAATCGTTCCATTTCGAGGTGAATACTACGAGCTTTCCGAGAAGGCACAGCATTTGTGTCGAAATCTGATTTACCCGGTACCGGATCCTGCGTTTCCCTTCTTGGGTATCCATGTCACGCGGACAATTTTCGGAAGTGTCGAATGTGGCCCGAACGCGGTTCTGGCATTTGCTCGCGAAGGGTATCGAAAATGGGATGTCAATTTACGGGATCTTTGGGATGCCGTCGGGTATCGTGGCCTTCATAAACTTGCCGCGAAACATTGGAGTGTCGGCTTCGAAGAGATTCGACGATCCTATTTCCAGTCAGCCTTTCTCGCCTCGCTGCAACGCCTTGTTCCTGCCGTACGTGCTAAGGACCTGATCGCTGCCCCGGCTGGTGTGCGAGCACAAGCGTTACGTAAGGATGGATCATTAGTCGACGATTTTGTTATTCAAAAGGAAGGCAATTTTATCCACGTTCTCAATGCTCCGAGTCCAGCTGCGACCGCTTCTTTGAATATTGGTGCCTTTATTGCCGAAAAGGCGGCCGATGTTTTGGATGCGTAGGCGTGAACCTTCAGGCGACCAATGGGGACTAATGCGTTCAAATAAGGAAATGAACGGAATAAAGAGGAGACGTCATGAATCGTCGTCAATTAACGCAGTTGGGAGTTCCGGAATACGCTTTGACCGAAGCAGTTAAAGCCGTATCGAGCGCCGCGACCACGCATGGCCTGCGCGGTGCCGATTTAAAGCGGCAGGTGAAGGAAGTTCTCGCTGCGCCGAACGCGTATGTGAACGATCCTTGCTACGGTCCGTTGGCCGCTGTGTTGACGGAAGACCCGACTATCGAACCACTGCGTGAAAAGGTTGACTACCGTACCTGGGGTGACGACATCGACGAGATGGCTCATGCGCAAATGCGCGAAGCCTGTAAGTTGCCATACGTTTCGGGTGCTGCTCTGATGCCGGATGCGCACGTGGGATATGGCCTGCCAATCGGTGGTGTTTTGGCCATGGAAGGGGCTGTTGTGCCGTACGCGGTTGGTGTCGACATCGCGTGCCGCATGAAGCTAAGCGTCTTGGACACGAAGCTGGAGTCGCTTGATTCCCGGTTTGAGGACTACTGCCTTGCGCTCGAAAAGGGAACGCGGTTCGGTGTCGGTTCGGTCCATCAGAAGCCGCAGCAGCACGACGTGATGGACGAAAACTGGAACATCTCGAAGGTGACTCGCCAGTCGAAGGACAAGGCATGGCAGCAGTTGGGAACGTCCGGTTCCGGGAATCACTTCGTGGAATTCGGTGTGCTGACGATCAGCGAAGGCGATGTATCAGATGATTCGTTCGATTTGAAACCAGGCGAGTACGTTGCACTGTTGAGCCATAGTGGAAGCCGTGGTGCAGGCGCGGCCGTTTGCAGTACTTATAGCAACATTGCGCGCACGAAGTTGCCGAAGAAGTACGAAGCATTGAAAAATCTGGCGTGGTTGACGCTGGATAGTGAAGAAGGTCAGGAGTACTGGGAAGCCATGAACCTGATGGGACGCTATGCGGCGGCAAATCATGAAGTGATCCATCGCCTGGTAAGTCAGCTGGTTGGTGCTGAGATTGTTGCTGGAGTCGAGAACCATCACAACTTTGCCTGGAAGGAAATGCACGCTGGACGTGAAATGATTGTCCACCGCAAAGGTGCAACCCCGGCCGGTAACGGAGTGCTAGGTGTTATTCCAGGTTCGATGGGAACGCCTGGGTTCGTGGTGCGTGGTAAAGGAGAAGCGAGTAGCTTCGACTCTGCGTCGCATGGCGCAGGTCGGTGCATGTCGCGGAAGAAAGCGAACGATACGTTCCGCATTCAGAACACGCGACAGGAACTAAAGGCCAAAGGAGTGCACATTCTATCCGCCGGTTCCGACGAAGTACCGGGTGTCTACAAAGACATCCACGAAGTGATGGCTGCTCAGAGAGATCTGGTCGACATCATAGGACGCTTCGATCCGAAGATCGTTAAAATGTGCGGAGATGGAAGCCGGGCCGAGGATTAACTCGGCCTATGGCTTCACTTCTGCTAACTTGCCACTAGTCGATTTCTGGAATCGGGGCATCCTTTTCGATCTTTTCCCCTTCCCAAATAGCGATTCCATCGGTGTAGGTCAACACACGATGCTGGCTACCGGGAGCTGGCATCTTACTTGTCGCCGGCAGGAATTTGCTGAGATCTTCGATGACTGCCGCGTACTGCTTGTCGCTGGCCAGGTTGGTCCATTCGTTGGGATCGGATCGCATGTCGTACAGTTCCTGCGAGCCATCGGCGTACTGGATGAACCGCCAATTCTCAGTGCGGATCCCATGGTTATCATGATTGTGGGTTGTGATGGCAGGGAATTCACGCTTCGTGCCGGCATCGTTTAATTGGGGCGTGAGCGAATGTCCTTCCAGGCCGTCAGGCTGTTGCAAACCGGCCAGGTCGCTCAGCGTTGGGTAAATGTCAAGCAACTCGGCAGGCTGGGTGCAACGCTGGCCTTCGGTAACTCCAGGACCAGCGAAAATAAGGGGCACGCGGGTACCGTCATCCCACAAGGTATTCTTGCCCGTGATCTCTTTCTCGCCGATGTGCCAACCATGGTCCGACCACAGAACGATAACGGTGTTGTCGGCGTATCCGTTTTCTTCGAGCGCTGCCATCACGCGGCCGATCTGGGCATCGACAAAGCTTGTGCATGCGAGGTAGCTGCGTGTCAAGTTCTTCCACTGATCAGCGTCTTTTAGGAACTTCAATCGAGGTTCCGGCAGCTTCCAGTGCAAGTACCAGCTAAAACGTGGCGTATCCGCGCGGTCGTCAGCGATGATCTCAGGCACTTTTAGCTCGTCTTCGGGATAAAGATCAAACCACTCTTGGGTCGCATAGCACGGGACGTGAGGCAGGAAGAAACCGACCGACAAGCAAAACGGCTCTTTGGGTTTCTCATTCAGCGTTTTGACTGCCCAAGACGCTACCTGATAGTCTCCTTTGTCTTCATCCTTGTGTGGGAAAACGCCCCAGTCGACTAGTGGATGGGCAGCGGGTGTGTCTACTAGTTTCTGTTTGGGTCTTGCTCCTACCGAGGCCGGTGGACCGAGGACTTGGAATTCCTGGTCTTTCCCTTTGCGGCCATACCCGCCGTGATAAATCTTTCCGGTCGAATAGTTGGTGTATCCATTGGCATGAAGATGCTGCGGTAGTGTGACCAGGTCCGCTAATTCTGGTACGTCTCGAAACCAAGGAGAAAGTCCATAGATGCCCGTCGACGAAGGGCGACGGCCGGTCATTAAGCTCGTACGCGAGGGATTACATAGAGGGGCCTGGCAATGAGCATTCAGAAACACAGTACCGCGTGACGCGATGCGATCGATATGCGGTGTTTGGGCCTGGGGATGTCCACCCAGGCAGCCAATCCAGTCGTTCTGATCGTCGATCGAGATGAACAGGATGTTGGGCTTCTTGGCTTCATCTGCCTGGGTTACGGTCGAGAAAGTAAGGATCAAAAGAATACTAAAGCAGAGAAAGTAACGCATGTGGTTGCTCTGATTGTCGGAGGAGTAAAGGGGAATTCGGAGAGAGGAATTCACATTTTAAACCATCCGAGGCTGGGAATCGAGCAACCAACCACATTCCGGCTTCGAATGAAAAAAGGCTCGATATCATTGGATATCGAGCCTTTTCGTTGTCTGTTGTTGGATCAGAAGCCGTTATTTTCCGGCTCCGATTTCCTCGCCCGTTGCATTTAGGGTTGGTTCTAGTTCGGCGTAAACCTTGTCGAAGATTCCATTCGAGTAAGGCAGAGCTGCATTTTCAACCCATGCCGAAGCACGTGCCTGTTGGTCGGGAATGTGCAGCATGTTGTAAGGGCGGAAGTAGTAGTAAGTCTTTGGGTAAGCAACATAGGGAATGTGTGGCGTCATGTTGCCTGGTGCGTGCCAAGGCGAAGGCAGGCAGTGGCGAGCGTAGAAGCCACCATGTCCGTGACCGCATCCATGGCATCCACCATGACATCCGCCCTGGCAACCCAAGTTGCAGCCATGAGCTTTGTGGCAACCGCACGAATTGCAGCCGCTGTCACACGAGCTTTCGCACGAAGTGTCACATCCGCAGCTGCCTACAGTGTAGTCTGCTTCTGCGTTGTACGAGCTACTGATCGTGCTTTCATTCATGCTTTGCAACTGAATGGCCTTTGGGGGCGTCGGCATCGACTTCGGGCTGACGCTGTCCGACGGAGAAACGTCTTGAAGCAGCGAATAGGCTCCCGTGTTGGAAACGGTGGCAATGGTAATTGGCTTTTTCACCACCGTTCGATTGGGTTCATAACCCACGGGCTTGATCAAGCCACCGCCAGTTTGCTGGCTTAATTGCGATGCTGGCATGACCCCCAGGATAACTACAACTGGTTCGGCCTGCTCGGCTACTACGGGTTGCTGAAGCTTGACGACGGGGGCAGGTTTGCCACCATCGGCACCGAGAAGTACAGCAGCGATAACAAAAACGGTGGTCATGGGAACTCAACCTTTGTTGGAGGATTGAGGAATTTGAGTTGGTGTCATGCGCAATCCATTGCGTCGTAGTAACGTTCGGCATTTTTCGAACGGTCTCTACGAAATTATCGTCTCGTCCGTTTTAGTTGATGCAATTGACCCATATTAACTCCGGATAATCGTTATAGATAATAAACAGAGTCTAATTGCAACTCCGTAACTGGTGTATTTGGCCTTACTCCATAGTGGGGACAATTCACGAACAATTTGCATCAGGGGCAAATACGGCTCAACTAACACAATCGGAATATCCGAAACCATAAGTGATCTACGTTCCGCCCAGACATCGGGTGGCGGGCGAGAATGACCCATTTACAAGCAGTCTTGCCGATCACGACCGTTCCCAACCAGCGTATGTGGTGGTAGGTATCCCATGAAAAGTTTATTCCAACTAACAATTCAGTATGGCGGTCGAACCGCTTTCGCAGCGGCCATGGCAGGGGTCTTTTCCCTGATGCCCGCAGTCGCTCAAGCGCAGGTCGCAGCTGAACTACCAGGCCCGCGAGACGAACAACTTATCGAGAAGCCTAGTGAATCGGTTTTGATGAAAGAATCAAACCTGATCCAAGAGGTCCTCGAGCCGGAACTGATCTTCCGTGTCGAGCCAACCCGATCGAAGATTCTGAAGACGAAGCTTCCGATGACTCGGGTGGCCATCACGAGCCCAGACATCGTGGAAATCAACGAATTCAGCACGACTGAAGTCGAAGTCATTGGCTTGAAGGCCGGTGAAACCACCATGACCATCTGGTTTGCTGCTCCAGATGGAACTTCGACCGTTCTTCGCTACCTGGTAAAAGTAGCGGCAAACAGCGAAGAGCAACGACGTGCCGAAATTGAATACGGTAAGCTTGAAGCTCGTCTCAATGAGCTGTTCCCCAATAGCATCGTTCAACTGATTCCGGTTGCGGATAAGTTGATTGTTCGTGGTCAGGCCCGCGACGCCCAAGAAGCTGCTCAGATTATCGCCGTTCTCGGCGGTCAATCGGTTGACCAGGGGGGTAACCTCTCCATGGGAGCGAACCTGGGTACGGCGGCAGTTCTTCCCGGTGCGGAAGATCTGAGAACCACAAGTATTATTGACTTGCTTCAAGTTCCTGGCGAACAGCAGGTCATGTTAAAGGTTCGGATTGCAGAACTTCAGCGTACCGCTGCTCGAAACCTTGGTTTCGACTTCAAAGTCAGTGGCGATAACTACGACGTGGCCCATATCATTGGTGCCGGTGCTGGTAATCTGACCGCGATTCTGGATGGTGGCGACGTCGAACTGTTCCTGCAGGCGACCAGCAGCAACGGTATGGCGAAAATTCTGGCCGAGCCGACGCTGGTTACGATCAGCGGTAAATCGGCCAATTTCATCGCTGGTGGTGAGTTTGCTGTGCCAACTGCCGTCGGTGTGGGTGGTATTGGTGCCGTATCGACTACCTTCCGAGGTTTCGGTACTCAGCTCGCATTCACCCCGACCGTTCTCGATAAAGACAAGATTCGCCTACAGGTGGCTCCATCGTTCAGCTCGATCAACTCGAGCAACTCGGTGGATGGTATCCCCGGTCTTGATATCCGAGGGGTAACGACTACGGTCGACCTGCGAGAAGGCCAATGGCTTGCAGTTGCTGGTTTGATCCAGGACGAACAGGCCGGCAGCCGAATTCGCCTGCCAGGGCTTGGTGATATTCCTCTGATCGGTGCCGCTTTTGGTCGTCAGACCACGACTCGCGAAGAAACCGAATTGGTGGTTCTGGTCAGTCCCGAATTGGTTCACCCAATGGAAGTCGAACAGCTTCCACTGTTCCTGCCAGGTACGGACGTAACCGATCCAACCAACAAAGAATTCTTCTGGCATCAGCAGATCGAAGGTCGTCCTGGTTACGATTACCGAAGCACGGTCTGGCCAGCGATGCGACACCAGATTCTTCACGAGAATCACGAGATCTTGAAGGCTCAGCGACACTCTCGCAAAGCCAGCCGACACTACCATGAGTGCGAAGATTACTACATCTCCGGACCGCAAGGTTTTTCCAACTAACTAGGCCCCAAGGTGGCAAGACCCAGCACCTTTTTCGTTCCCGTGACGAATCCAATTTGAGGATAGCCAAGATGACCCTATTCAATCGAACTGCTGGAGGCCTTACGCTCGCCCTGGTGGCGGCTGGCCTGGTTGGTTGCCAAGGACCAGGTCGAATCGACCCTGCTCCTCCGACCATGTTGGGTGCCTCGGTTGATGAAATGAACCGCACTCAAGAACTCAACGCTGAAGCCGCCAAGTACGTGGTTTATCAGCACGAGTTCGAGCCTAGCTTCGTGGAAGGCAAAGGCGAGAAGAACGCTTGGAAGCTTAACGGCTATGGCGAAGATCACTTGAAGCAGATCGCTGCGAACCTGCTTCGTGGTGACGAACTGCCAGTGGTTGTCGAGCGAAGCCAGACTTCACCGAAAGCCGGTACCGACTACGAATACCCGATTCACTTCAACGACGAGCTCGATGAAAAGCGTCGACGTTGTGTCGTGGCCGCACTCACTGCCATGGGGGTTACTGACGCCGAATCACGCGTCGTTGTTGCCCCTGCCTTCTCGGAAGGTCTAATGAGTAGCGAAGCTGCTGCAGCTTACCAACGTGGCATGAACTACGGCCGCGGATATGGTGGGGGCTACGGTGGTTTTGGTGGGGGCTTCGGCGGTGGCTTTGGCGGCGGCTTTGGTGGCGGCTTCTTCTAAACGAGGAAGCCAGCCTGGCGGCGATGGACTTTGAATTTGCGACTTTTTGAAATGACGAGCCGAATGAACTACCGAGTTATTCCGCCAATCGTAATGATCGCATCGTGCCTGGTACTCAGTGGCTGTGCCACCAACCGATCAGGCATGGGGTCCATGTTCGCTATGACAAAGCCAACGATTGAAACCAACTTCACCCAAGAGATGAGCTTTGCTCGCCTCTCAGAGCGAAACGGCGATAACGTCAAAGCAAAGAAACTTTATCGCCACATCCTGTCTGAACAGCCGGAGAACCGTATTGCCCTGCATCGCATGGGAGTCATCTCCGGCAAGGAAGGTCAGTATGACGAAGCCGTCAGATATCTGACCCACGCCACCACGGTTGGCGACCCGTCAGCTGAATTGCTGTCGGACCTGGGCTATGTGTACTATCTGCAGCATAACCAGGAACTTGCGAAGACAACCCTGGAACGTGCTCTGGCCGAAGATCCCGACTACGAAGCGGCTCGTACCAACCTGGCCATCGTCTACGCCGAGTTGGGGCAATACGATATTGCTTTGAGCCACTTCCGCCAGGTTTCAAGCGAAGCAGAGGCGCTCTCCAACTTGGCTTACATTCAAAGCCAACGCGGCGACCTCGAACTTGCCCAACGCAACTACAGCCGTGCCCTCGATATCGACAAGCGTCTGCGACCAGCAGCCGAAGCGCTCATTCAGATTGCTCAGATGACCGGTGACGTCCAGGACCGTCCGAACGTTCGGCCTCATGTCGTTCCTTCGCAAGAGCAGCCAAAGCAGGAAATGGTTGCCCAGACGAGCCCAGCGATTCCGGCGGCATCACAGTTTGCCCCAAGCACCAACACGGTCGCTGCCACCACTCCTGAATCGGCAACCAACAACCCACTTCGTATGGCATCGCAATCGACCGTTCAGCAGGTGCAATACAGCAGCGGGGAAGCGGCGCAGGCTCCGACCTCTTCTGGCAATGCCTCGTTGACGATTCCTACCCAAACCCTGGGTGCAAGCCCGGCAGTTTACCAGATCTCTGACCAGCCAGTTTCATCGAGTGTTCAGCAGCCGCCACGAGCATCGACTTCAATCGGTGCCATGCAGTCTGCATCTGCTGAGAACTTCAATCAGCAGATCATGAGCGCCTTACAAGCCGCTTCGACGAAGTAGGTTTAGTTGTTGCCGGAAGAAAAGATACTATTCTGGCGATCTGGCGTACTGGAAACTGAAGCCTGAGTGGCCGATTGATTCAGGGCCCCGCCCGGTGCCGTTTCACGCATCGAGAAGTTCCGCAACTCCATCACCGCCGGGCCCAAAAGCAGCACGTAGATCGGTGGTGCCAGGAAGAAAATCACCGGGAATAGCAGTTTGATCGACGTGCGATTTCCTTCTTCCTCCGCACGCTGGCGGCGAGTTTCTCGGATGCTGTCGGCAAACTCGTGGAAAGCATTGGCCACATTGCCACCCAACCGCTCGGCATGATGAATCATGGTCGAAAGTGCGGTCACGTCCGGGTCATCGACACGTTTGGCGAATTCTTTCAACGCATAGTCCAGCGAACGGGCCGACGCCTGGCCTTCTAGGATCGTTAGCTCGCAAGCCAGGTCGTTGTGCGAGTTTCGCAATTCGCGGCTTACGTGAGCGATCGCCCGCTGTAGCGGCATACCAGCCGATACGGTCATCGTTACCATGTCCAAGCCGTCAGGAAGCCCGTAGCGAATGCGTTGGACGCGAGCCGATGCGGAAGTCGACAGAATAATTCGTGGCAAACCCCAGATCAGCAGCATCACGATTCCACCCACGATGAAGTAGAACTGTTGAGCGGCTGCCCCATCATCGATGGTCATCACCAAAGCCGCGGCGACGAAGATAAGCCAGGCAAACACGGCCGCATTACGCAAAGCCAGGTAGTCTTCCGCGGCATATTTACCATAGTGGCCAGCTTTGACCAGTTCCGACTGAAGCTTGTCGCGGCTTTCGTTGGCGATCGGAATCATGTAGGCAAAGAGCTTCGTGAACACCCCCAGCGACTTACCGCTGGAAGCTTCCAGGTAGTCTTGGGCTTTATTACGCCCCAGCCAAAGCATAAGGCTACCTACCAGAAATAGCAGAATGCTAATTCCGAGAAAGGCTCCGACAACTTCCAAGCTTAGTGGCATACGAAAACTCTTCGATTAATAACGGCTACGTAACATGCGGCTGACGATGAACAGGCCGATCATCTGAGAAATGGCGGCACCGATCAGCACCAGGCGGCCCGTTGGGTTGTTCCACAACGAACTGCTGTATTCCGGCTGGGCAAAGAACAGGTACAAAAACAGCAGCGGTCCCAAGCACGAAATGATGAGGGCCGTGATACGACCGGCACCGGTGACGCTCTTGAGTTGGCGATGATAGCTCATGCGATCGCGGATCACGCTGGACAATCGTTCCAAGGTTTTCGGCAAGTTACCACCGGCATCGCGGTGAACGCTCAGGGCTGAGGCGAAAATGCGAACGTCCATGGTAGGCACGCGATAGGCGAAGCTCTTCATAGCCACCGACAGCGAGAGCCCCATCTCCAGGTGCTTGGCAATGCGGCGGAACTCGCCGGCAACCGGGTCGTTCACCGAATCGCCGATCATCACCAAGGCCTGGTCCAGGCTTTCCCCTGCACGAACGGCACGGGCCAGCAGATCGATTGCCGAGGGAAACTGCTCTTCAAATTGCTTCATTGCTCGCTTGTAGGCGAGGGAAAGGATGACGAAGCAGACGATGATTCCAAACAGGCCGGCAACCACGGAGTACAGCAAGTCTTCAGTGAAAACAAAGACTGCCATACCAGCGGTGATGCCGATCAGGATGAACAGCAAGGCCGCCATCGTGATACTGGTGTTCATGCCGGTCATGTAGATGGCGCGTTCCAGCCACACGTCAAATCGGTCGACGGCGCTGGCGTCGGCTTCTTCGGTGCGGGAAGGCAGCTTCTTCAGAAGCGGAGAGGCCATCAAACGAGAGTCACGCGAAACGAACAAATCGCGGACACCCATCAGCAACGCGCCGAGTGCGGCGGCCATTCCACCGAACACTAAGATCGGCAGCGAATTGGCATTCAGTGCTAGGGCTAGTTGATCCACGGTCAGAACTCTCTCTGAAGTGCGATGATTTAGGTGGTGGCCTGGAAGATGCTGGTGTCGATGCTGACGCCCGATTCCAGGAACCGATCGACACACTGCGGTTGGTAGCCGGTGGCGACGAATCGACCGGTTGCCTTGCCGTCGGCGTCGAGTCCTTGGTGCTCGAAACGGAAAATGTCGTTCAGTTGGTACTCGCCTCCTTCGGTCCCGGCGATTTCGGCGATACGCATCACTTTGCGCACGCCACCTTTGAGACGTGCCACGTGAACGATAATCCGGATACCGCTGGCCACGTAACGGCGAATGACGTTTACCGGCAGTTCGTAGCCAGTCATGGCGACCATCATTTCCAGACGGTGCAGAGCATCCACGGCATCGTTGGCGTGAATGGTGGTGAGCGACCCTTCGTGACCGGTGTTCATGGCTTGCAACATGTCCAGGGCTTCTGGCCCGCGGACTTCGCCCACGAGGATCCGATCGGGTCGCATACGCAAGCTGTTGCGAACCAGGTCACGCGGGGTCACAGCCCCTTGGCCTTCCGAGTTCGCCGGACGCGTTTCCATGCCAACCACATGCGCGTGTTGCAGCAGAAGTTCGGCCGAATCTTCGATCGTCACGATACGTTCGTCGTCTGGGATCGACTTGCTCAAAGCGTTCAGCATGGTCGTCTTACCGGCACCCGTACCGCCCGAGATCATGAAGCTGACGCGACCTTGCACGGCAGCTTGCAGGAAATCGACCATCTGTTGATTGATCGTTTCGTTTTCCAGTAGTTTTTCGAGACGCAGATGTTCGACACCAAAGCGACGAATGGAAAGCTTCGGGCCATTGAGCGCCAGAGGCGGAACGACCGCATTGATACGCGATCCGTCTGGCAGTCGCGCGTCGACCATCGGGCTGACTTCGTCGATGCGGCGACCGACACGGGCCACCACGCGCTGGATGATCCGAATCAGGTGGGCGTCGTCGGCAAATACGATGTCCGACTTTTCCAAGCGGCCGAAGCGTTCCAGGTAAACTTCGTGGGCGTTGTTCACCAAGATATCGCTGATCGCCGGATCGTCCATCAGTACTTCCAGTGGACCCAGGCCGAAGACTTCGGCTTGCAGTTCTGCCAGCAGCCGCTCGTGCAGGCTCGGATCGATCTTGGGACGATAGTCGCGAATGACTTCCTTCGAGAGGTTCTCGACGTTGGCCCGCATCCGCTCGTCGTCGATTCGGGCGACCAGCGAAAGGTCCAGCGATTCGACCAGCTTTTCGTGGATGTCCGACTTCAGACGCTGGAAATCGATCTCGCTAAGAGGCGTTTCCGACTTGGGCTGAGAAGAGGTAAATCGAATCATGGCCGGGCCAGTTGGGAAAAAAGGAAGATCAGGCCGCAAGCCCTGATTGGCTTGCGGCATCGTCGGTGCAATCGCGGTTATTTCACGGCGTCTGCATTGGCGGGCGGATCGGCCTTGGCCTGCTTATTCAGGTTTTGCTTGGCCAGTTTCTCTGGATCGAAGTTCGCGCGGAAGCGTTCGCGGAATTCAACCTGCGAGATGTTGTGGCCGCGATAAACTTCAATGCGTTCGCGTGCGACAGGACGATTGAGCAGTTCGTCCATGGTCATCCCGGCAAACTGGGCGTTGGCGTCGACGTCGTCTGGGTGACGCAGGGCCAGGGCCATCGTGCCGCGGTTTTCGACCACTCGCAGGGCGACCGCTTGATCGGGCGTGACCGAGAGAGTGACCGAGGTACGCTGCTGCGATTCGCGCTGACCGCGGACGTTTCGCATTTCAGTAGTGGTGCTGTTGACGGCCAGAACCTTGACCCCTTCCAGCAGGCTGACGGTCATTTCCGGCAGGTTCTCGTCAGAGTCTTCTTCGCTGCGGAACAGAACATCAACCCAGGTGCCTGGCGTGGCGAACATGTCGACGGCTTCGTCCGCGGCGACCTTGATGGTCACGGCACGCATGCCAGGATCGAGACGCTCAACAATGTTGGGGCCCGTCCCTTCTGGGTAAAACAGGGGCGTGTCGAACGAAGAGCCCTTGGGCAAATCGACCCGCAAGGTACGGCCGATGATGTCCGAGGTGCGCGGCATGTACGAGGCCGGCAGACCCTGCTGACGAAACTGTTCGGCGGTCATCTTGTGGATGACGATATCGCCCATCGTCACGACACGGCCGGCCGTCAGGTCCATACTGGCCCGCGGCACGGTGTACATTTGCGGTGCGTCTACCGCGGCGATCGTTTGGGGTTTTTGCATGTTCTTTTGGACGATGTACGCTCCCAGCAGTCCAAACATGACTGCCACGACGCCCAAAAGGAGTGTTCCCGGACTTACCCTCATTGCTCGTCTACTCCGAGTATGTGCGAGTGAATTCGCAGCGACTATTGAATTAGTTTTCCAGTGTAATTGGCGATCCCGTCGTGGCTACCCATTTCAACGTGAATAGTCCCCCCAGCACGAGCCAGGCAGAGATCGTTGCGGGAATCGCGTAAGGAATCAGTCGCCGATCAGCCAGCGATTGAGGCTTTTTCGCATCAATCAACCGCGCCGAACCGGTGACCAGACTCCATATAAACACGACAGCCAGACTAATCGCTGCGATCAGTCCGCTGCCGATAAAAATTATCAGGATGGCTTTCCAGCCCACCCAAGCTCCGAGCGCTCCCATGAATTTGACGTCCCCGCCTGCACCACCTCCGATGGCGAACAAGAGGAACAGGATGCCAAATCCCACGCCAAAACCGGCCAGCGAAAACAGGAAGCCCCCCAGGGCTCCTTGGTCGGACAGAGCTCCAGAAACGGTATGGAAAATCAGACCGAGCGCGAAGGCACTGACCGTCAGCCAATTCGGCAATTTGCGCGTCTTCATGTCCCAGGCAGCACCGGTGGCGGTGTACGCAGCGACAAACAGCAAAATGATGATTTGTGGGATCATGGTTGTGGGATGCTCGAAAAACAACATTCGGACGTTTCACACGCCTTAAGTCAGGCTGTGTTCGACGCTAAATCTCCGTGATGTAAATCTCTTAAGGGTCCAACACAGGCTGACCTAAGGAATGGCGGTAAATTCCCAAGGTCAAGTTCGTGCGAGTTCAGGCGACCAGGCCGGAGAATTGTTCCAGCCTGGTTCGCCGTTAACTCGTGTGGTCGTTTTGGGCGTGCACTATGTGTCACGCGAAAACAACCAATTCAGCATAAACAATTGACTTAGTTGCCAGTTGCATTGCTACCAACAGGGGCACTGGTGCCTTCGTTGATTGGACCGCCAACGTGTTCGATGCAGTTGTCATCGGAGTCGTTGGCGTCTTCTGGACCATCGCAGAAGTCGGTCATGTCGGTGTAGTCCGAACCAGCGACAGCAGCCGAGTGACCAATGATGGTGTAGTAGCTGTACGACTGGTTGACGTCTTGCAGGGCGCCAGCAACGTCGGACAGTTCGCTCGTAACGGCGTCACGAACGGAGGCCAAACCAACGATCAGACCCAGAACGGCAATCGTGGCGACCAGGATCAATTCAGCGGAGACAACGAAACCAGCTTCGTCGTTCCACAAACGCTTCATGAGACTCATTAGGAAGTTCTCCATAGGGGAAAAACACACGAAAAAAAGGTCTTCCCACTGCTGACGTGTCCCAGGTCGACCGCCTCGACCTGATTGCTGCCTAAATGTGGGAAGGTTCACTCCAAAACAAAAAGTGATTTGGTTACGGAAGGGTGCCAGCTGGGGTAGGAGCTGGGCCTTCTCCGACGGTTGGGACCGTAAATACGATTCCAGCGGACGGCGCACCGTTGGGATCTGTCAACGTGGGTGCCGGATCGTTGTATCCCGCAGCACATTGGAAATCCTCGGGATCCGTGAAGTCGCCGTCTTTGTTGGTATCAATTTCAATCGAGTAGGAAAACGATTGGTCGAGTTGATCGAGGGCTGTCGCCGCGTCGCCGAACTCTTGGGTAATTTGGTTTCGGATCGCGACGCCACCAACGATCACGCCCAGGGCAAGGAGGGCAATGATCAGGATGACCGAAATGACAATACTGCCACGTCGGGCCGATCGATACGATTTCGCGACAACCAGCTTAGGAATGCGAGTATTCATTAGGGAAATACATCTCCTTCGTTATAGATCGTCGTGTCCACTTGAACGCCGCCGGCATTCTCCCCATCGCCAGGGTCTTCTGCGTCGTCGTACTTGTAGTTGCTGAACGAAGCACGCGACCGAACATAGGTTTGCGTGCCCATCATCCCATCAGGAATCTGGAAGTCGCGAGCAATGGTGACTTGCTCAGCACCGGTGACCCCATTCGTGCCAACGGAAATAACGGGTTCCTGGGTCGCATCTCCTGGACTCGCCAGGATCGAGATGCTGTAGGACTGATCCAACGCACCCACCGCAGCGCTCGTGTCGCCAAGCTCGAAACTGATCGAGTCCCGCAGGGTTGCCAGACCGACAATCAATCCTAAAACCGCTAACGTCGCGACCAGGATCAGTTCGGCCGAGTTCACGAACCCGCCTTCGTCGTTCCAGATTTTCTTCAGCGTACTCAACATGGCATGACACCTATTACAAAGGGAACTCCGGCGTTATCCGTTCGCACCGGTTTGTGAATTCTTCAGGGGAGTTAACTCATGCGGGAACTTGCCCCGCCATAGGCACAGGGCTCGGCCCACGTGCGTGAGAAACGTGTAGTTTTTGACAACCGATTCGGCTTCCATCTGGTCGATTTCCACGACCAGCCACTGAGCACCGCGTACGACAACTTCTCGTGGTGGCAGGACTTCTTGAGGAGCGATGGCCCACCACTCGAGCGCGTGACCGGTGGCCAGGATGCGACGCATCGTCGGGCCGCCAGCTTCCATCTCTTGGGCAGGGCGGGTTGCATCTTCCCAGTTCTCGTCCCAATAGCCTTCAGCCGATTGGCTTTTGACCAGGCGAGCGGTCGCTTCGCTCAGGTGAGCGAGAATCTTCGAGCGGGTTTCGGCTTCTCGGAAAAGCTGAGCCTGATCGTCGAACTGCAACAGCATGGCCAGGGCGTACAGGCGATGGTTGCCGTAGCAAACGCCGTCGACCCAGTCTTGCCGCATCAGCCGATCGGCCAGGATGTCGAACGTGATCAGCTCGCCATCTTGCGAAACCCACTGCGTTGGTCCGGTGGCATACGAGGCTGCCACGACCGTCGTCCACTCGTATTCCTTCTGATTCAGGCGGAAATCGAGCATCGCCGCGGTCAGCAACTGCTTGACCGTCAGGGAAGCGGTTTCATCTTTCATGTGGATGGGGAAATCCAACGGAATGCCGATCTCGGCCAGCGTGCCCAGGGTGTGGTCAACGTGGCTGGCGGAAGATTCCCCTTCTTGCGTGCGGAATCCAGGGCCGAATTCGCCGTTCAAAAGAAGCGGGAGGGCGTCGCTACCCCAGTGGGCTGCGTACACGTTTTGATCGGTCAGCATGGCGACCATTTCGGCACCACTCAGGCAGTTGGGATCTTCAAACGTCGCTTCCTGCCCCCAGCAGCGTAGTGCGTGATCGACATGGTTGATCTTGGGGCGTTCGTGCCGCAGTTGCGGACGAAGCTTGAACATGGTGGCCGTTAGCTGTTGGTCGGTGATCACGTGCGGCCAGTTGTACTTCAACGTGACGTTGCGTGGTTCGTTTTGCAGTGCCGGGATAGCAGGGACAGGGCGGGGCAGGGCAGAGACGGCTGCGGCTGCAATTCCGCCAATCAGCAGAACCTGCGAAGCGACGAATACCAGGCCCGCCTGGGCGATACCGCGATGTTTGTATGGTGACTGAGGCATTACTTACCGCTCCTTCGCAAAATGAGGGAGAGGTCGTCCTCGAAGGCGATTTGCCAGTGGTCGTGGTTCTCGCGAACTGATTCGAGCAGTGTCGACTGGTTCTTTTTGTCGATAACAAACGTGTTGATGGCGTATCGATCGGCGATCTTGGACCAGGTCACTTCGCCACGGTTGAGCTTGTTGTAGTCGAACTTGGCTTGCTGAGGCAGGTAAGCCATGGAAGTGGTCGCGTAAACATCGACCCGTCCCCCTTGTTGGCTTTGCAGTAAATCACCCCAGGTAGCCGGCGCGAAGACGAGCCCGTCGACAGGGTTTTCGCGGAGGTAACGTGTCGCGGCGACCGGAGTCGCGTCGTCGAACAGTTCTCCAATCGTCCGAGCCTGGCCGCCGAGCACTGCCTGGCTAAGTGGCGAGATGGCGAAAGCGATCCAGCACAGCAGTACTGCGCCAAGTGTGTAAGCGAAACGCAGCACCGGTGGCTTGGTGTTCGACTCGTCGCTTGCCTCGACCGGAACGGGAGCAGGATCGGAAGCAATACCCAAGGCTGCTTGAGCCCGTGGGATTAGGGTCAAAACGGCCAGCGGAGCAAACCATACGACCTGCGCGGCGAGCGGAAGCGTTATCAACCCAAAGATTGATACTGTAAGGACTTCGGCAATTGGGAGCGGGCCTTGATGCTTGCGAAGGATTACTCCCAGCAAGATGATTGCGACCACCCAGCACAGCCCGGTAATGCTGGTGATATCGAGCGAAACGCTCTGCAGCGACCACGCCTGGAAGACTTCGGTCCAGAGGCCGATTCCCAGCGGAGTCAGCAGGGTCGCGAGGACGCAGAGCTCAAGCGTTACGGCCGCGAATCGGAAGTTTCGATCCTGGAAAAGGCTATTCCAGTGGAAGTTGTTTTGCAGCAGGGTTGACGCGGAATTGCCCAGCCAAACGACGGCCAACAGCGCGATGCCGACAAAGACCGTAGCGTCGAGATTCGCCCACAACGTGACGAGGGCAATGGTTATCCCGCTTTGGAGAAGCGAGGCGTTGGAACTGCCTCGCAGCGAAAGGATGATGAGCCCAATCCAAAGTGGCAGGATCAACACCTGGGAACTTCCAAGTCCCAGCGAACTCCAGATAAACAAAGCAAACCAGAGCACCCCCAGCCCTGTCAGGAGCGAATTGCGGGTAGCTTGCCACAGGTTGATGCTCAGCAGCACAAGGGAGATCGAGGCCAGCAAGGTGGTAGCCCAGGAAATTGCTTCAAGCGATTGTCGGGCAACAATAGCCCAGAAAACACTGCTCAACCAGGAAGTCTCGCGATAAGTCATTCCCTGCGAGAGTGACTGCGTGACATCGTTTGTCGGGAGTTGCCCATCATGGAGGATGGCTTCACCCCGGGCTGCAAATAGCCAAGTGGTGTGTGACGTCAGCGGAGTAAAGCTAAGCAGCACGAACAATACGCACACCAACCCCACGACCGACATGTGTCGCCAGGTGAGCACGAACCGATCACTGAGCAGGGATTCCAGCTCGTATTGATCCGTATTCAGGGTTGTTTCGTGGTAAGTGGACAAAGTGCCAACAGCCAGTGGGGTGTGCTGAGTGGCATCCATGCTGAATAGTGATTCGCGAATCCGTGCGAATCACGATGGTTCGTTAAGGAGTTGGTAAGTAGGAATCTCTGAAAGCCGTAGCACGATGAACGAGATAGCGGCCTGAGACGTCGAACTTCATATTGCTTAAAACATTAGGAATCGGTGTGCTATCGACTTCGATGGTGACCTGCACGATGACTTGATCTGGATCGTTGAAACCTACTGGATCGGCCGGTGCTGGAAGCACCCCCAAGTCGCCCAGTGGTGTTTGAATGACCGTATTGCCAACGTCGTCATACTCCCACACATCGACCCGTACGCCGGGTGTTGCCAGGCTTAAGCTGTGGACGGAAATGACCTCGTTGACCACGTCGGTTGCAATGATCGTGGTGGTTTGGGTACCCGTCTTTTTGGCGATTTCACGAGCCGCTTCTTCGGCCGCGTGCTGTACGTTTTGGCGGACCGTAACCGTGGGACCAAGCACAAAGAAGGAGAGTGTTGCAATCAATAGAACCGGAAAGAGCAACAAGACTTCGAACACCTGAATGCCGCGTCGAGCTCTTCGTACCCCGGAATGTGGAATAGATTGCACCAGCACGCTCCCCCGAAACGCCTGTGAGGTTTTACCGCCAGATCCTCTTGATAAGAGGATCTTCTACGGAGTGAGACTAGTAATAGCTTCTGCTAATTCCAGCAGTTCGTTCAGAAGAGATCCGCGAACGGTAGCTAAACCAGCGATCACACCAATACCGACGATGGTGAGCAAAAGCAGGTATTCCACGAACACACTGCCCCGACAATCACCCGCCAGCTGTCGAATTTGCTTGTTAAACCAGGTCATGGTTGATCCTATTCCCATGAAGAAGTGCTGCCTGTCCTAGGTCATAAAATGATTACAGGCTTTAAGAAAAGCTAGTAAATTCCCAGGAACTTTTTCGCTTGGGCGGACTAGTTTGTATAGTCAATCCAAGTGGAACACGATTCAGTTTAAAAGCACAAAACCTTGTTTCAACTAGCTAACCCTGGTATTTTGAAAAAAATACAATGAACCGAGTAAATTCATCGAGTGGGTTGTTTGGGGTAAATGATCGGGCAATTGCCGAAGTGCCGCATTCTGTTTGGCAAACTGGTTGGTGGTGATTATAGGTAGAGCTATCATCACGAAATTGGGGGGAGTTCGTACATCCATGGTGCAGTTTCGCAAATCGAAACGCCGCGCGGTCAGCCTATTAGAGATCATCATCGGGCTTCCGATCGTTCTCATCTTGCTGTTTGCCGTGGTCCAGTTTGGATTGCTGCAGAGTAATCAGCAAACGCTGAAGCAGGCGAGTCGGGCTGGAGCTTTGGTGGCGGCGAACATGGAAATCGATGGAACGGAAGTCGTGCCAGACGCAGAGATTGTCAACGCCATCGACCAAGTTCTGATCCAGGGAGGCATTCTGTCTTCCGGTGAATCGATTGCGACCGTGGGGGACGTTCAGTTGAACTACGCGGTTTATGACCCGACGATCCCTGACCCGATCTCCGACGAGATCGACTTGAACGGTGGGTGCGATCCTCCGCCGACGACTTATCCCAACTATCACTATGTTCAAGTGACTGTTTGCATTCCCGCAACACGTCTGGCACCTAACGCGATGGCCTGTTTTGGCGTTGATTTTAGCGGGCGTGATGCAATTATGACGAGCCTTTTTCGCCACGAGCGATCTCGCATCAACCCGATTGTTGTTAATCCCTAGCCCCTAGTATTTCCCATGCACTGGATAGGTAGATCGATCGTTCTACTTGCGATGCTGGTAATCGTTGCGGCGATTTTCTGGCCCGATGCATGGCGCACCGATCGTACCAGCCTGCCCAACTCTCCGACGGCTGAAAGGGAGGCTGAAATCCCGGCGTTCCCAGGGATATCTTCCGAGATGCCGTCGACTTCCGAAGACGATAACCCTCACGTATCGGAAATGCAGAATCCGCTGACGCGGTCTCTCGATGGCATGTTGGCCTCGCACGGCGAAGTATTCAAAGACTCGGAAGGCGGCTTGCGAGACCAACTCGAAGACGCGGATCGACGCCTGACCGGTATCAAGTCCGATATCCGCAGCGCGATGCGGAATGCAAATCGTCAGGTCCGTGTTCCTGGTCAGAATTCGCCGTTGATCATGATGGTAGTGCTCGAAGGCGTGACCAAAGATGATCTTGGTTTCTATAGCCAGCCGGGTAAGACTCCACTTCTAGAGTCGTTAGCAGAGCACGGTACGGTTTTCGAGTCGTGTTATGCCGGCCCTTCAGTCGATATTGCCAGATTCATGCTGATGACGGGGTCTGGTCACAGTAAAGGAAAAGCTCGGAATAACTACATTGCCGACATGATGTGGAATTCCGGCTACCGAGCCCTGCTCATTGACGGCACGAATTGGATGACCAGCTACGAGCGTCGACAGTACGATGAAGATGTTCAGGCCGAAATCGACCCGAAAACAGGTCTTCCAACCAAATTGATCTTCAATGACGCGGAAGCGAAGATCGTCGCGAATCAGAATGAAACGGCAGAAGACGACATCTCTGCGACAGATCTTCTTGTGGGGCAGTCGCGTGAATTACTGATGCATCGTCCCTCGAATCGTCCGGTTTATGTCGAGTTTCATTTTGCCGTAACGGCAAGCGATCCGAAAACACGTGCAAGCCAGATCGCTGAAATCGATCAGGCAATCGGCCGGCTATTCCATGCCGTGCATACCGTACGCAGCGGACGTTCGATGGTCATGATCGTGGCTGGGCTTCCAGCTGAAGACCAGTTGAAAGGGGCTAGTGTCCTTAGTGAGAGCAATCTACAGGTTCCACTGATGATCTACCGGTCGCACAAAAGCAGCGTCGCTAAGATTTCAGAGCCATGTGGTTTGCTAGACGTACTTCCGACCTTGGCCGATCTGATAATTAGTAGTCGAGTACCGCGACACAACGGTATTTCGCTGCAGCCTTGGATGGATGGCAAGCCGACATCGAGCCGCCGTTTCCGCTGGAGCAATCCCAGCGATGAAGATCAGTTCGCGATCCGACAGGGACCGTGGAAGGCGATCTTCGGGCCTTCCGAGCAACTCTTCTTTCTGCCAGACGATCCACGTGAAACAAACAACGTAGCTGCTCAGCATCCCCAGGTGCTTGAAGGGTTGTCTGACAGTGGGCCGAATCGAACCAAGATGAACTTCTAGAGCACCCTCTTCATGACGCAACTCCATCGACGATTCGACTTCTTGAGCAAGCGCGCCAAGCGTGGTGTATCGCTGCTGTGGATTATTATTGCCTTTCCTGCACTGATCTTGTTCTTGGTTTTCGCCGTCGAGATCGGCAACATCTGGTTAGCTCGGCTTGAGCTGGAGCAGAGTTTGGAAGCAAGTGCCTTGGCAGCGGTTAAGGAGTGGGCCGAAGGGGGGATGGATACGAAAGATGCACGTATTATTGGAAATGATTTTGCGATCGCGAATCCAGTGCGAGGTGTACCCGTTGATTTGACGATGCAGGTTCTAAATGTCGACTTCGATGGCGACCTCAACTACGACATGAACCAGATCAATGGAAACAAAGTTTGCACCGATATCAGCGACTATGGAAATTACTTACAGAGCGGTGTGTTCGTGTTCGGAGTGATTCGAGAGACCGAAGGCCCCGTTGGACCGCCTGCCGGGAGTGTCATTTTTAACGCAGCCATGTCCCCAAATTGTTCAACGGGGGGAGTGCTTGTGGATGCCACTGGGGAAGGTAATCTCAATACGCAACATAACGAGTGGGGAATCTCCTTCCTGGCGACAGAGGACAATTACAACACGTCGTTGCGGATTTGGCGGGTTGAAATCGATGTCGACTCTGACGCAATGAATCCGAGCAATTACCATTTTCAAGTTGGCTCGGCTCAATTGGCAGTCGACGGCACGGACCCCTATAAAATCAACTACACGACGGGTATGCAAACCCCGCTATTTCAGACAAATAACAACTTTCTGACTGGTCGTAACACGACCGTGGCTTTCTCCTACTTAGGGGACACGCTTCGACTTGATTTTTCTAGTTCTGGCCCCGATACAAACCTGGGACTGGCTCCAGGCGAGCGTATTCGATTTGGTGCGAATGTCTTGGACGGTACCAGCCAGGTTGATGGTACCGAAGTCGCCGATGTTACCGAGGTTCGTGTCTACTTTTCAACCGGAAACGTGCAGAATGCCACCCCAGAAATTGGGATCATGCTCCAGGATACAACCGGTGGTGCGACGGCTCAGTGTCGAAAGCGAGCCGAAGATCGGGCACCTGTATTAGATGCCTTGATGCAAGAGCACGTCGTGGGGCACGAATTGCCAATCATCGATTTGCCATGCCCTCCTAACTCCGGCGTCAAAAATGGTCAGTCGTGGGTGCAAATTGGCGGGGGAGGGGCTGGGTTACCGTTTGCAGTACGTGCCCAAGCTACAATTGGTGTTCAAAGCGTGGTAAAGTCAATCTGTGGTTTCGACCTGGGACCGTGGGGCGTTAGCGCTAAGTCAACGGCCTATTACGACTGCGAAACACGCGATCCCAAGCTAATTCGTGTGGATGTATTTGAGTGCGTTGATCCTATGAATTGAACCTAGGTCTTCAAGGTGATCCTTTTTCATCATAGGAATCCATGAAATACGCGTCCGCAATCTTGCTCGTTTCGCTTCTTAGTCTCGAACTAGGATGTCAGCAGCAGGAAACGATTGCCGCTAGTCCCGACGCAGAACGGGCAACCGATGCGTCTCGTGCGGCAACAGTAACCTACCCCGTTGCCAACTACTCCTTCACCGATAGCCAGATTGATTCGCGGATTCTAGCGGACATCACATTTCTGGCCTCGGACAAACAAGAGGGACGCGGGCCGTATTCCAAGGGTTTACAGGCATCTGCGGAGTACATTGCCGAGCAGTTTGCCAGTGCTGGGCTCGATACCAAGCTGATTGAAGGAAAGCCCTTTCAGGTCTTTGCAACTCGCGAGCGGGTTGAGTTGGGACATAATAACCATCTGACGCTCAAGTCCGCCGACGGAAAGTCGCGTGCCGTGACCGGTGATGACTACCGGCCACTTTCTCCGAGCACCGTCGGTGCGATCGATCTACCGCTGGCATATGCCGGCTATGGGATTACCTCGCCGCGCGATGGCTATGATGACTACGCACAGTTCGATGTAGCTGGCAAAGCGGTGATCTTGCTGCGGCACGAGCCAGACCAGGCCGGCAGCACGCAAAAGTTCGCTGGCTCGGGCAATTCTAAGTTTGCCTATCTATCGACCAAGATTGTCAACGCGATCGAGCATGACGCGGCTGCGGTCATTTTCGTATCGGACGAGGCGGGAATTAAAAAGGAGAAAGGGGCGGAAGACAAGCTGCTTTCGTTCCAGATCCGTATGCCCAAGGAATTTGAGCCGAAGATTCCTATCTTTCACATGAAACGCTCGGTGGTGGACGCCTTGCTGAAAGAAGCGGACAAGCCTTCGTTGTCGGAGTGGGAAGCCAGCGTCGACAAAAGCTTGCAGCCGAGTTCCTTTGACCTGGGCGGTGCCCGTGTAACTGGCGAAGTTGAAATCGAAACGTCAGATCGAACCCAGCAAAACGTGCTTGGTGTACTCCCGGGCAAAGGAAAGCTGGCTTCGGAAGTGGTCGTCGTAGGGGCTCACTACGATCATCTCGGGTACGGCGGATCTGGTTCTTTGGCACCTTGGACACGCGAAATTCACAACGGAGCCGACGACAATGCTTCCGGGACGGTGGCCTTGTTGGAAACGGTGCGGCAATGTGCGGCGTGGAAGGGCACTGACCGGCGGACGATGCTATTTATTGCTTTCGGTGCCGAGGAACAGGGGCTAATTGGAAGCGAGTACTACGTCCGCCATCCACTGTTCGCGATTGAGAACACGGTGGCGATGCTCAACTACGATATGGTCGGCCGTTTGCGAAAAGACCGTTTGACTGTCTACGGACACAACACGGCCGAAGAGTTCGAACAGTGGATCGATGAAGCAGCCGCCAAGCACGCCATCACCATCAATAAAGTTCCAGGCGGATATGGTCCGAGCGATCATGCTTCGTTCTACGGTCGCGGGATTCCGGTGATGCACGACTTTACCGGTTTCCATTCGCAGTATCATCGCCCCAGCGACGATGTCGAGCACATCAACGTGCCTGGCATTCGACAGATCGTCGCGATGAACGTCGATATCCTTCAGCACCTCGTAAAAGACAAGATTGTGCCCATCAAGAATGCCGGGGGATCGATGCTCGATCTTTACTTTGGTGGTATCGGATCAGGCGGTCAGCCGGATAATGAAGAAAAGAAGGAGGGCGGCAAGCGGGCTCTTGGTGTTCAGGTGGGGGATCCACAGCCTGCTGGTATTCCGATCATTAAGGTAACGCAGGGCAGCGCGGCCGAAAAAGCTGGCCTTCGTGGCGGTGATATCTTGGCCGGTTGGGGAAAGACGAAGATCACGTCACTCGATGAATTGAGAGCAGCCGTTCGGGCAACCCAACTCGATCAGAAGATTCCTGTGCGAATCATGCGTGGCATGCTTGAATTGGAACTGGAAGTCGAGTTCCCTGAGTAGACTCGGTGCTTGAGTACCGCAAGCAAAGCGATTAGGCTGATTTCTCTAGCCTTGCCCCTTTCTTTCATCCCCCCCCTCCAATCAAAGTGAATCTCGCCATGATGCGATTGCTTTTCGCGCTGACCATGTCTTTCTGTTTGCTGACCGCAACCTCTTGGGCTCAAGACGAGCAGTATACGACCGGCCCCGATGCTGAACGAAAAGAAGGAGTTCCGCAGGGAACCGTAACGAAGCACGTGTGGGACCAAAGCGAGATCTACCCTGGTACGGTTCGCGACTACTGGGTGTATGTTCCCAAGCAATACGAGAAGGGTAAACCGGCCTGCTTGATGGTGTTTCAAGATGGAGCTGGTTTCGTGAACGAAAAAGGGCAGACACGCGTACCAGTTGTCTTTGACAACCTGATTCACGCAGGCGAAATGCCGGTAACCATTGGCGTTTTCATTCAGCCAGGCGTTGTGCCTCCGGCGAAGGAAGGCCAAATGCCCCGCAAGAATCGAAGCTTCGAATACGACACCCTCAGCGATCAATACGTGCGATTTCTGCTGGAAGAGATCTTGGCGGACGTAGGCAAACAGTACGACATTTCAAACGACCCTAAGCATCGCGCCATTTGCGGCAATAGCTCTGGCGGTATTTGTGCTTTCACGGCCGCCTGGGAACGCCCTGATTCGTTTGGCAAAGTTGTCAGCCATATCGGCAGCTTCACCAATATCCGCGGCGGGCACGTTTATCCGGCGGTCATTCGCAAGACGGAAAAGAAACCGATTAAGGTCTTCTTGCAAGACGGCAGCAACGACCTCGATAACCTGCACGGCAATTGGCCGCTATCCAATCAGCAAATGGCTGCGGCACTCAAGTTCGTGGGATACGATTACAAGTTCGTTTACGGCGAAGGCAAGCATAGCGGTCGTCACGGGGGAGCGATCTTCCCAGATACGATGCGTTGGTTGTGGAGCGATGTGGTAACGCAGAACTAGTTTTCTGGGTGATCTTTCTACCAAATGCCGTGGAGATGATGACGATGCGTATCCTGCTTTCCTTAGCTCTGCTTTTTGCTTGTGCCCAATGGACGGTCGCCCAAGACATGCCCCTAGCCGACGTCCTGATCCCAGGGCAAGACTGGGAACTGGTGGCCGATGGGTATAAATTCACCGAAGGCCCTGCGGTCGACGCCGATGGGAATCTTTATTTCGTCGATGTGCCAAATCAGTTGGTCCTCAAGATCGACCACGGAACGAAGCAGGTAAGCACCTTCTCTCAAGGGCAAGGTGCGACCAGCGGATTGATGTTCGGTGCCGACGGCCGCTTGTATGGCAGTCAGAATCGTGACCGCCGAATCGTGGTCTTCGATGCCGCCGGCAAGATGGAGGTTATCGCCGACGACCTGGGTGCCAATGATCTGGTTGTTGCCAGCAATGGCAATATCTACTGCACCGATCCCAAGGGGCATCAGGTCTGGCTCGTGCGTCCGACCGGCGAGAAGAGGGTAGTCGCGACGGATATTACGTCACCCAATGGAATCATCCTCTGGCCGGACGAAGGGACGTTGGTTGTGGCCGACTCGGCAGGCCAGAACCTGATTGCCTATCGTGTAGAACTGGACGGATCGCTACGCTACGGCGTTCCGGTTTATACCTGTCGCGTCAAGGAAAAAGATGCTCCCAGCCGTGCCGATGGCATGACGGTCGATTCGGCTGGACGTTTGTACGTGGCGACGGAGGCGGGCCTGCAGATGTTCGACCCGACGGCGCGGATCAGTGGCGTGATGCACAAGCCAACCGAGCAGTTTCTTTCCAACGTCGCGTTTGCCGGACCGGAACTCGACTGGCTGTATGTCTCGTGTGGTGGTGGGATTTATCGCCGACCCACACAAGCGACAGGGGTGCGATATGGTAAAGTGAAAGCAGACTAGCTTTTACCAATCCCGTTCGCATTTGAAGTGTTCATGAATCCATCGAACCCCAGTGAGCCGCAGGAAGCGGACCAACCGCAGTCATCGATGTCGTCGCGGTGGATTCAATTTGGGCTGATCGTGCTGTTGTTCTTTCTGTTGGTCGGGCCTCTCACGCCGGAAGTCAACGAACCGCATTATCTTTCCAAGGCTCGGCACTACTGGAATCCGGCGTGGTGCCCCAACGATCATTTCCTGAACTCAGGAGACGCGCACGGCGTCTTCTATTGGAGTTTCGGTTGGATCACTACTTGGGTCTCGTTTCCTGTCGCCGCTTGGATCGGTCGACTGATCTGCTGGGGAGCGATCGCTTACAGTTGGCAGCGGATGATTGCGAAGATCGACCCGCGACCTTGGGTTGGTTTCTGGGCGATCGTGGCAGGAGCGGTGGGGGTTATCTATCTTCACATGGCTGGCGAGTGGCTGATCGGCGGCGTCGAAGCAAAATGTTTTGCCTATGCCTTCGCTTTTTGGGGACTGGGAGATGTATTGTCCGATCGCTGGAACCGAGCGTGGATCATGCTGGGAATTGCCAGTGCATTTCACGTGCTGGTCGGCGGCTGGATGGTGGTCTGCTTGATGTTCTGTTGGTTGGTGTGTCCGAAGCAGCGTCCCTCGCTCATCTCGATTTTGCCAGGCCTATTTGTCGGGGGAGCGATTGCCCTGATTGGTGTCGTTCCGCTGTTGCTACTAAACCGAGGTACGAGTCCGGTCGAGAGTTCCTGGGCCAGCTATTACTACGTTTACGAACGTTTGGCGCATCACCTCGTGGTCCATACCTTCGCGTGGGAATTTAAGGTGCGATTCTTCCTGGCGGCAATTGCCTGGGCGGCCACTGCCTGGCTTCTTCGAAACGACGACAAACTTCGCATCTTGAACGGGGTAGTCGCCGGGAGCGTTGTGTTGGTTTTCATTGGCATCGCCATCGATCAGGTATTCTTCAATGTTGTGCAGGACTGGCTGACGGCAACCAAACTGCTGCGGCTCTATTGGTATCGCATCGCCGATGTCCTGGTGCCGTTGGCCTTGGCAATCAATGTCGTTGTGCTGTTTGGCAAGTATCGGCAGACAACGCCGCGAACGGCTGGGGCCGTGATGGTCGGTTTAACACTGCTGGTTTTGGTGGGCATGTTCTCTCGAATTGAAGAACGCTGGACGGCCACGGCGAGCCCTGCCGATCTTAGTAGCTTGGTGACCAACCCTCAGGACTGGGCCGATACCTGTTATTGGATACGAGACAACACGCCACCGGACGCGGTCTTCCTGACGCCTCGCTTGCAATCGTCATTCAAGTGGTATGCCCAACGTGCCGAGGTGGTCACGACCAAAGATGTCCCGCAGGACGACCTCAATCTTCTGCAGTGGCGAGAACGCCGCGGCGATACGCATTGGCGGAGCTTTCATAACCGGGAAACCCTGAGCCTGGCTGGCCTGACCGAAGACGATCTCCGCGAACTTTCCCAGAAGTATGGAATTCGATTTGTAGTTGTCGATCGGGACTTGGCTCGGAAAGATGGTATATCCATCTCCTGGAGCTTCCCGCGAGTGTATCCTGCCAGTGCCGATCAAAATTCCAGCTACGAAGTTTATGAGATTCCCGACGAAGAAAACTAGCACGCAGCGGTGGGTGCGATCACTGGCTGAGGCCCTCGGTACTTCCGAGATGGTTTTTCCGCAACTGCGGCACTCGGCTCCTAATCTTTCGTATGGTCGGCATAAGGCTCCGGCCTATCCCCGGGCACGCCAGGCCGCGAATCTGATCCTCATTTATCCCGGCGAGCAGGGAAACTGGACGATCCCGCTCATGATCCGAGCGGAAACCGAAGGGATTCACGCCGGCGAGATCGCTCTGCCTGGGGGAAGGTGCGAGCCGGGGGAATCCGCAATGCATACGGCGTTGCGGGAATTTCATGAGGAGACCGGGCACCTGGTTTCGCCAGATGGGGTTCTCGGTGAGCTTCCCCCCACGAATGTTTGGGCAAGTAATCATCAAGTGCGAACCTTTGTAGCCTTGCAGCACTCTTTACCCGTATGGAGCCCCGATCCGTGCGAAGTAGCGGGGCTCATCTTCTTACCCCTTACGCATTTGATGGATTCCAGGAATTTCGGCATGCACCAGGTTACCCGCCGCCGCGTCCAATTCTCTGCCTTGCACCTGAATGTCGATGGACATCGCGTGTGGGGTGCGACGCTGCGTATGTTGGTCGAATTGGGGGAAGCCCTCACTTCGGCCAAATAAGTGCTCGCCGAATTGCCTGTCTTGGTTAGGACGGGCACTTCAGGTTCTGTGAATTCATCTAGCCCACTGGTTGGGGCCTCCCTCTGTTCGCAGGCGGGTGGTCCTTTATACTAACCGGTCGGTTCTCTCTTTTGACACAAACATTGGGCTGCATGCCATGACGGTACGTGTTGGTATTCTTGGGGCCACCGGTTACACGGCTCTGGAATTACTGAAAATCTTGGTTCGCCATCCCGAGGTGGAAGTCACCGCGCTGACAACTCGCCAGGAAGATCGTCCGCACCTTAGTGCCATTCACCCGCAGTTTCATAAGGTGCTCGACCTGCACCTGGAAAACTGGGGCCCGCAAGAGGTGGCCCAACGGTGTGACTGCGTCTTCGGCTGTTTACCCCATGCGGCTTCCGCTTCGGTGATTCCCGAGTTCCTGGAAGCAGGCCTGAAGGTGGTCGACTTGAGTGCCGACTATCGGCTTAACGATCCTGCGGTTTACACCCAGTGGTACGGTGGCGAGCATCCCGATGCCGAGCGAATGAAGACCACCGTTTACGGTCTGCCAGAGCTCTTTCGCGAAGGGATCGCGGAAGCACAACTGGTAGCCAACCCAGGTTGCTACCCGACCGGCGTATCGCTGGCGCTGGCTCCACTGCTGAAGAATGGTCTGATCCGTGCCGATGGTATCATCGCCGACTGCAAAAGCGGTGTCAGCGGGGCAGGGCGGACGCCAAAACTGGGGACGCTGTACCCTGAGTGCAACGAAAGCTTCTCGGCCTATGGTGTCGGTACCCATCGCCACATGCCAGAGATCGAACAAAACTTGACGGTCTATTCGGGCAAACAGGCCAGCGTGATTTTCACACCGCACTTGGTTCCGATGGATCGTGGAATTCTGAGCACGTGTTACGCGCTGCCAGATCAAGATGCCTCTGAAAAGGAATTGCTTGCTTTGTTGGAAGAGACGTACGCGAGCGAACCATTCGTCCGCGTGCGTAGCGACTTGCCGGCGACCAAGCATGTCTCGGGAACGAACTTCTGCGATATCACGGTTCGTCGCGTGAAGGATCGCGTGCTGACGATTTCGGCGATCGACAACCTGATCAAAGGGGCGTCGGGGGCGGCCGTTCAGAATTTCAATTTGATGTATGGTTTCGCGGAAACAACCGCACTGCTTTGATTGGTAGATGAAGGAAGATTGAGGATGACTTCGCCTATTCCCGCTGGTTTTCGACTCGGTGGCTTTCACTGCGGATTGAAGCGAAATCCGAACAAGGAAGACCTGTCGCTGATTGTCTGCGATGAAGACACCGTCGCTGCGGGCGTCTATACGACCAACCTCGTTGTGGCTGCTCCTGTGGTTTGGGACAGGGCACGTACGCCTTCTGACAAAATTCGGGCCGTCATCACCAATTCGGGCAATGCCAATGCCTGCACCGGTGAACAAGGGGACAAAGACAACGCCGAGATGGCCGGCATCGTCGCCAAGCAGTTTGGTGTCTCTGCCGATCAGGTTCTTACCATGTCGACAGGCATCATCGGACATAACTTGCCGATGGAAAAGATTCGAGCCGGGCTCGAGGAAGTCTTCCAGCGACTGGGCAGCGATGAAAGCCACTTCGACACGGCAGCCCGTGGTATCATGACCACCGACAAAGGCAAGAAAGTGGCCTCGCGCCAGTGCGAAGTCAACGGAAAGCCTGTCAAACTGATCGGCATGTGCAAAGGGGCTGGCATGATCGCTCCGAACATGGCCACAATGCTGTCCGTAGTGTTGACCGATGCGCAACTGAGCCCGCAGCAGGCCAAAGAGATTCTGTCTGAGGTGACCGACAATACGTTCAACTGCATTACGGTCGATGGCCACCGCAGCACGAACGATACCCTGTTGCTTCTGGCCAGCGGCAAGGCAGGCACCGGCGAAATCTCTGGAGGGGCTCTCGAAGGATTCAAAGCCGAACTACAGCAGCTTTGCGAAGACCTGGCGAAACAGATCCCAGCCGATGGGGAAGGTTCGACTCATTTGATCGAGATCAACATCGAAGGTTGTGCCAACCGAGAAGACGCCTTCCGAATTGCCAAAACGGTTGCCGACAGCGCGTTGGTTAAGTGCGCTATTACCGGTGGGGACCCGAACTGGGGACGAATTGTCTCGGCCGCTGGATACTCCGGCGTGAAGTTCGACCCGATGGGCTTGGAACTACGAGTCAACGGGCACCTTCTTTATCAGAAGGGTACGCCAGTCAAGTTCGACGAAAAAACGGTCAGCCAGTCGATCAAAGACAGCTTTGAAACCGACGTTACCCTTCGCTTTACCGAAGGCGACACCAAGTTTCGCTACTGGTCGAGCGATCTGACGGTGGAATACGTGAAGTTCAACTCGGAATACCGGACCTAAGGAGTAACCACCACGGATTACACGAATAGGCACCGATGAGAGGAATGACCAGGCCGAGCTGGTTCTCTTATCAGTGCTCATCCGTGTAATCCGTGCTCTCTCCTTACCCTCTTTTCTTGTGGCTTCAGGCGGTCCACTTTTGCTCACTGCTAGCATAAATACGTCTTTGCGCAAAATGCCGTGCTCGCTACACTCTCGCCACGGCATGAAATAGGGCCGTATGAAGTTCCCAACGCGGTATGGATATCCCTTCATGCATCGCCACGTCTACGCACCGCTATGTCCCTGAGGTATTCGTCTGCAATGACCAAGGAAGCTCGCAACCGTAAGCTGACTACTGTAATGGTAGTCAAGGATGAAACGGATTTGATCCGCGAGACGCTCAATAGTGTGCGTCAGATCGTTGATGAGATCGTGCTGCTAAACATTGGTACGACGGATGCCATTTCGTCGATTGCCAGTGAGTTTCAGGCCCGCGTCGTCGCCCATTCGTGGCAAGACTCGTTTGGCGAGGCACGCAATGCGGCTCTCGCGCACGTGACCGGCGAATGGATCCTGTGGCTTGATCCAGGCGAAACAATCGACTCGGATGACGCCGCCAAATTGCGGCAGTTCGTCAACAGCCAGGTCGATATCATGACGGCCTACGTACTGCTAGTGCGGGCACCACAAGCCCCAGGCACCATCGGCAGCGAACAGATCGGCCAGGTTCGCTTACACCCAAATCACCCAGGAATTCGCTACGAAGGACGTGTACGAGAACACGTGATTCAATCGCTTGCCGAGTGTGGCATGTCGATTGAAGCCGTTCCGTTTCTTGTGCAACGCAACCTGATCGAGAGCGATTCCGCCTGGAAGATCCGACGAGCCAGTCGCGATGCCAAGTTGGTCGAGCGCGAAATCAAAGAAGCAGGACCGAGTGCTCGCCTGATGATTTGCATGGGCGAAGCGGTGCAAACGCTCAACGATCAGGCCAACGCACTGATGTTCTACGAACAGGCCTGCCGCCTGTCGGAACATGGATCGGCCGAGATGCTCGAAGCTTTCTACGGTATCCTGACTGCACTCGATGGCCGTCCAGACGGCCTCGATACCCAGATTCAAACCTGCATGACGGCATTAGAGATCTTCCCTCTTGACGCTCAACTGCTGTGTGCCGTGGGTGGCTATCTGCAATCGAAGGGGCATCTCGACTTGGCGCGGCGTTCGTTTGAAACCGCGTACAAGCATGGTCAGATCAACCTCGAAACATGGCACATCGACGACATCGATGAAATCGCCGCGTCGTGCCTGGCAATCACAACGCACGCAGTTGGCCGGGAAGAAGACGCTGAGCGTATTCTGGTAGAAGCCTTGGTAGATTGCCCTCGCTCGGTGCGATTGCGTCGGCAGGTGATCGAAATGCACGTCAAGCATGGCCGTCGCCAGGAAGCGCTCGCTGAACTGGAGAAACTTCCGGCCGATTATCCCAAGGTGGAATCGCTACGCAGCGCCGTTCGCGGTGCGGCACTAGCTTCGCAGAATAACTGGATTGCTGCTCGTCCTTATCTGGAAGCAGCGTTTCGCCAGGGTTCGCGTGAACCATTGTGCCTGCGTTGGTATGCCACCACGTTGGCAGCGCTCGACGAGCCAGAGGCATCGCGCGACGTCCTGAAGGCCTGGAAGGAACGCGATCCTCACAATTCGGAGCCAGATGAACTGCTGCGAGCACTGTTCACTGGGCCGAAGATCCGTCCGACGGCATCCAGCAAGGCGGGCTAGACCTCACGTCTGCTCTTTCGTCAGTACATGAAAAAAGGCCTCGCATATACGCGAGGCCTTTTTAGTTTGACTTGGCTACGATGGCCAGGATCTTACGAACGACCGACGCGGTTGAGCACCGTCGTCAGCGTTTCACGGAGAACCGCTCCGCTACGTCGCAGGGCCTGGATTTCTTTCGGCCACAGGTCGAGCTGGTAGGTCGATTCCACGCCGTTCTTGCCAACGACGGTGGGCACGCTCAACGCAACGTCGCGAATGTCGTAGCAGCCATTTTGAATGCTCGAGATCGGCAAGATCTGGTGGCTATCGAGGGCGATCGCATCGACCACATCGCGAATGGCGATCCCGACGGCAAAGCCAGCTCCACCCTTCTTCTTGATCACTTCGGCACCAGAACCCTTGGTGCGGGTAAATAGTTCGTTGGCCGCATTGGGATTCCAGCCAGGGAACTTCTCGAGCGGCAATCCGTTGACCGAAGCGGACGACCAAATCGGCACCATGCTGTCGCCGTGTTCACCCAGAATCAATGCTTTGACCTGCGTAGGAGGCAACTTGCAGTGTTCGGCGATCAGAGCTCGGAAGCGAATCGTATCAAGCTGCGTTCCCAGGCCAATCACCTTGTTGGTTGGCAGGTCCAAGCGAGTCGATGCCAGGTAGGTCAGAATGTCGACCGGATTGGAAACGACGAAGACGATTGCGTCCTTCTTGTAGCCAACCTTCTTGATCGAATCGAGGATTGTCAGAAACAGGTCGACGTTGCGATTGATCAGGTCCAGGCGGCTTTCATCCGGCTTGCGACGCAAACCGGCCGTGATGCAGATAACGTCCGAATCGGGGATGTGTTCGTAGCTTCCGCTGGAAATGATCTGGTCTGCGGTGCTGGGGCTGCCGTGCAGCAGGTCCAAGGCCTGACCGCCGGCCAAGTCGGCGTTGACGTCGAGCAAGGCGATCTCGCGGACGATACCGCTGCACTGCAGGGCAAACGCGGCACACGAACCAACCAGGCCACCGCCACCGATGATGCTAACTTTCATGGTTACTCTCTTCGAACAATGGGGTGGATTAACGTTGCTTCGACAACTCGGCCATCACACGCTGGGTGATCATCTGGATCAGGGCTTCCTGGTCCGACGAGCCAGCCCCAGCCGCAGGCTTCTTGGCGTTGGGGCCCATTGGCTCCGGAGCACCAAACGCACGACGCTGCACGTGCGAGTCTTCCCAACTATCGCGGAAGATGTCATTCGCGCAGATGTCGCAATCTTTGTACTCTTCGGTGTTGCGAGGATCTTTCCAGCCCCACTTGTCCTTCAGGTCAAGCAGTTCACGCGACTTCTTCTCGTTCAGAAATTCGACATGACCCAGCTGCTTGGCCAGGATCAGCATGCGGCAGTAGGCGTCCAGGATTTCGGTCCACCAGTAAGCACGTTCCACCGTCTCGCCGTAGCTGACGGTCCCATGGTTGGCTAGCAGGATGAGATTGGTGCGATCGACGAACGGAATGATCGTGTCGGCGAACGACTGACCGCCAGGCGTTTCGTACTTGGTGATCGGCACGTCACCCAGGAAGACTTCCACTTCCGGCAGAACGCACTGCGGAATCGGTTCGCGTGCGATGGCAAACGCGGTCGCATGTGGCGGGTGGCAGTGCACGACGCTCTTGACGTCTTGTCGCTGCTTGTAGATTTCAAGGTGCAGCAGAGCTTCGCTCGAACGTGGCTTGCTGCCGGCGATCTGCTTGCCGGTCATGTCGATCGTGGAGATGTCTTCCGGCTTCAGAAAACCTTTGCAGTGCATTGTCGGCGTGCAAAGGACTTCGTTTTCGCTGATGCGAACCGTGATGTTGCCATCGTTAGCGGCGGCGAAGCCTTTGTTGTAGATTCGCCGTCCAATATCGCACATGTCTTGTTTGATCTTGTGAACGTTCGTCATGCCGATTCGTATCTCGCAATCAAGGGGTACGTTTGTTGATTCGTCTCATTCCTGTCCCGTCGCCCCATCAGAGAGAGGGGACAGGAATGCCTATTTCTTCAGTCGATAACGGATATCGACCGTATCTAAAATGGCCGCGTTGTACGCGTCCACTGGCTTCATGTCGGGGTAAAACGGTTGGGCCGCTTCGCCCCCTTCACTTAACGCGATGTAATTGTCTTGGCCGGCTCCCAGTTCGTCGTAAACGACGAGTAGATCGTCCAGCGGCGTGTTTTCGTTTTCGATATCGCTCAGCATCATGGGCACGGCCAGCTTCAGCACGGCACCCTGAAATTCAGGAACCGAACGGCTGAGTGTGACTTTTCCGATGATCTTGGCGATACGCATTTGGCTTCTCGTTACTTAATCCAGTTGGGACCAGCGGTTCCGCGGAGGTTCCACAAGGTCGTCAGCAGTCGCGGGACATCCGAGTCCTGCCATTGGCCAGGATGGCAAACCACCAGGTTCGCCCCCAGGCTTTTCGCGGCGGCCTGCCAGTCGTGACTTCCGCACGCGACCATGGCACGGATGCCGCTGGTGCGATTGGCTGCCGCCACGGCCAGTTCCGGCTGTTCGGAAAGGATCACCGCCATCTGGTCACTTTTGGCCATGGCGATAGCCCGATCTACGGCCTGATTCAGGCTGCCTACTTGTTCGGTACGGGCGGTAGACTGCCAGGCAGTGGAAACCGACTGCTTGGCGGCGTTGACCACCGCTGGTGTCGTCTGCTTCTGACCGCAATCGGTTTCATCGATTCGGCGAAGCTCGACTCCACGTTGTTTTAGTTCATCTTTCACCGCCGGCGTGACAACCGTTTTGGTCGGCACGCACAGCACGGTGATCGAATCGTTCAGTTTGCCCTTCAGTGTTTCGACGGTCACAAGCTTCACATCCAAGCGAAGTTCGCCGGTTGTGGCTGTTGCCGTCACCGTTGGCGGCGCGGCGGAACCTTCTCGCATGAGTCGCTCGACGACCATGCGGACGATTCGTTCGATATCTTGGCTACAGAAGTTGGACTGCACGTTTATTCGTCAATAATGCCGATCACCGTCCAGCGGACAGGCGTTCGGGGGTAGTTCAAAAGTTCGGAAGTCGATTTGCCATCGCTGGTGATCATCACCAGTTCGCCTGGCCCGGCGTTGACGGCATCGACCGCGACCAATGGATGGCCATCTGGGGTGATGTCGTCGGTTTGCATTGGCTGCACAACCAAAAGTTTCCAGCCCCGCATCGACACGTGTCGAACTGTGCTGGTGGCCGTACCGACCACGCGTGCCGTTTGCATAAAGGACTAACCTTTCGCCGGATGGCCCAGGATGCACAAATCGTCAATCAGCGAGCAGCGTCGTTCCCGCGTGAACGTAAGCGGTGTGGTAACGCCTTCGCCGGTTGGGGTGGCGATCGAGAACGAAATGTAACCTTCGCCTCCGACGCCCAGTGCCGCGGCACAAGGCCCGTTCTTCACAAACAGCGTGGTGTCCATTACGCGACCCATCTTGGTCATGTTGCGGACATTGTTGCTGTGAATGATGGCCGTGTGGCGGAAACCATGTTCGTAGTAGCGTGCCTTGTCGATCGCTTCGTCCACGTCGTGGCAGCGAACGAAAGGAATGAACGGCATCATCTGTTCGACAGGGACGAACGGGTTGTGCTCGTCCGTTTCGCCGAAGATGAGTTCCACGTTCGGCGAGATATTCTTGCCGGCGGCTCGTGCGAGGACGGCCGCGTCTTGGCCGATGAATTCCTTCGCGGCCACTAGTTTCTTTTTGCCGGGATCGCCGTATTCGGTGATCGCGACCGAGGTCAGGCGGTCGACTTCACTTCCGTTCAAGCGAACGGCACCGGCTCGTTCCATGGCTCGCATCATCTCGTCGAAAACCGAATTCACGACGAAGACTTCTTTTTCGGCGATGCACAGCAGATTATTGTCGTACGCGCCACCTTGAATGATGCAGCGAGCCGCACGATCAAGGTCGGCCGTTTCGTCGACGACAACCGGTGGGTTACCAGGACCAGCAACCACGGCTTTCTTGCCGCTGTTGAGGGCCGCACGGGCAACCGCCGGACCGCCGGTGACGCAGATCATGGCCACGTCGCGGTGGTGGAAGATCAGGTCGGCCGATTCGAGGGTTGGTTCGGCAATCACGCAAATCAGGTTGTCGATGCCCAGATCGTCGTAGATTGCCTTGTTGAAGCGACGAACCCCTTCCGCGGCAACCTTCTTGCCGGATGGATGCGGGTTGACGACCAGCGTGTTGCCGCCAGCGATCATGTTGACGGCGTTGCCGGTGATCGTCGGAAGCGAGTGCGTGACCGGAGTGATACAGCCAATCACGCCGAACGGGGCGTGCTCGATCACGGCCAGGCCATGGTCGCCGCTATAGACTTCGCTGCGGAGGAACTCGACGCCAGGCGTCTTGCGGCCCAGCAGTTCCAGCTTTTCGATCTTATGAGCGAGACGACCAATCTTCGTCTCGTTCATTTCCATCGTGCCCAGTTCGACCTTCTGGTCGATCGAAATACGGCGGATGTGATCGATGATTCGCTTGCGATCTTCGATGGTGCGTTCCGAGAGCTTTTCAAAAGCTTCGCGGGCAGCCCGGACGGCCTCGTCGGCACAGTCAAAGATCCCGTAGCGGCCAGTGAACCCAGAGGTCACCGGTGGAGCATTGCCCACTTCGGCCAGTACCTGGGCCACTACGTTGCGAATGATGGATTCGTCAAAATGCATGATGTTTATATCCTCGCGTCAGCGCGTGAATGTTGCGGCAGACTAGCTTTCCGATTCTTCCTCGGTGGGCTCGTCCTTAGTTGGCGTCGGCTCAGGCGTAGGTGCCGGCTTTGGTTCCGATTTGGGTTGTGGCTTCGGGGCCGGTGCTGGCTGGGCCTTGGCTTGCGGCTTGTCGGTGTCTTCGTTGCGGTCGTAGACACAGAAGCTTTCAACCTGGGCACGATCGACAATGCCGATCACGACACAATCGATCGGAAGGGACTTGGTTTCCGGAGTCAGGCGGGCACTGGAACCTTGGGTAATCAGTACGAAGTCCCCCACACCGCTACCGAGCATGTCGACAGCGACGAACGTTCGGCCGGTCGTTACCAGCGACTGGCGATCTTTCGATTCCAGTCGATACGGTTCGACCACAAGCAATTTGTGGCCGACCATCGTGTCGACTTTCTGCGTGGAAATGACCGATCCGGTCACTTTGGCGATAAACATTTTAGGTCGACTCCAGCAACTGCCGGGTTTGACGAGCAACGATGATTTCCTCGTTGGTCGGAATGACCCAAAGTTGCGTTTTGCTGTTTGCCGAATGGAACGAAGCCTCTCCCTTGGCGGAATCGTTTTTCGCTTCGTCCAATTCGATTCCCAACTCTTGCAAGTTGGCACATACGTCCTTGCGTAACTGCTTACCGTTCTCTCCGATGCCTCCGGTAAAGACGATCGCGTCGGCTCCGCCCAGTTCGACCAGCATCCCGCCGAGGTATCGGCGAACTTCGCTGGTGAACATGTCCAAAGCCAGTTGTGCGTCGGCATTGCCGTTGGCTGCGGCCTGTTCCAGGTCTCGCATGTCGCCGCTGAGGCCACCACTGAGACCCAGTAGTCCACCTTGGTTCCCGATATGAGCAAGCACTTCGGTCAGGCTCTTACCGGTACGTTCCATCAACAGCGGCAGGGCATAGGGATCAAAATCCCCGACCCGGTTGTTCTGCGGCAGACCCGTTTGTGGGCTCATGCCCATGGTCACAGCAACGCTCTCGCGATTCTTAATCGCGCACAAGCTACTGCTTCCACCAAGGTGGCACGAGATGACTCGCAAATCGTCACGCCCCAGAATCTCGGCGCTTCGCGTCGCGATGTACCGATGGCTCGCACCATGGAAGCCCCACTTCTTGATCTGGAACTCGTCCGACCAGGCTTTAGGGATGCCGTAGTAGCGATTGCGATCGGGAATCGTTTGATGGAAGCCCGTTTCAAAGGCGGCAACTAGCGGAATTTCCGGAAGTTGCTCGGAAAGTAATCGCATGGCGGCGATGTACGGCGGGTTATGGGCCGGGGCGACTTCGTTCATTTCTGCCATCGCAGAAAGGACGTCGTCGTTAACCCTTTGCACGCCTGATACACGTCCACCGTGGACCGCTTTAAAGCCGATCGCCGATACTTCGGCGGCGTCTTTCAAGCATCCGTGTTCTGCGTCGGTCAGCTGCGAAAGGCATTTGCGAACGGCCACGGCATGATCAGGCATGTGATCCGTGACTTCTTCTTTCCAATCGCCAATCTGAACGCTACAGGAACTTTCTGGAGATCCAATTCGATCGATCCCGCCACGGGCCAGCTGTGTTTCGCTGTCCATATCGAACAAGCGATACTTGAAGCTGGTCGAGCCGAGATTTGCTACCAGAACCTTCATCTTTAGGACTCCTTTCGCTGGGGATGCTCCGCGGACTAGCGGCTTACGTTTGGGGTCGGTTTAGCTGAAGTAAACGTCAGCCAGGCCTTCGGCTGGACGAGGCAGGACGTGGCTGCCAGCCAGTTCGCCGACTTGCTGAGCGGCATTGGCACCAGCTTCGACAGCAGCACGAACGCTACCGACGTCGCCACTGACAACCGTGGTAACCAGACCACCGCCGATGTTGACGCGTTTTACGATCTTCACGTTGGCGGCCTTCGCCATGGCGTCGGTCGCTTCGACCAGGCCAACCAAACCTTTGGTTTCAATCAAACCAATTGCGTTTTGCATGGAAAATTTTCCTTAGCGGATGTTTTGTAAGTGGGGAGGGGACTATTCAGTCTCGATGACCTGCTTGACCGGTGGCGGCAGAACGATACCGATGTCTTCGTGTGGTCGTGGAATGACCTGAACGCTGACAACTTCGCCCAAACGGCCAGCTGCTGCAGCACCTGCATCGGTGGCGGCTTTCACTGCGGCGACGTCGCCGGTGATGAAAGCGGAAACCAAACCGCTGCCAACTTTGTCCCAACCAACGAACGTCACGTTGGCTGCCTTCAACATTGCGTCGGTGGCTTCCACCAAGGTCACAAAGCCCTTGGTTTCAATCATGCCCAACGCTTCCATTACTTTCGCCATGGGGTTTTATCTCCCGAACAAAAAAGGAAACCGTTACTTCATTTCGCACCTGAAAGTCAGATGCGATGTCTTCAAAAAAACAGGGGTCATAAAAACGCTCTCGCTGGCCTCGGGAGAGGACTCACAGTGGCAAATCAGTGAGGCCAACGAAAGCGTAGTTAGTTCTAGTGTTTCGCTTTGCAGCCGCAGGGCTCTTTCTTCAACAGAGCGATCTCGGTCGCTGCATCCAGGTTGCACGCGTTGCCTTCATCGGTATCGATGTGGACTTCCAGTTTGCTGACCCCGTCGGCGCGGACGAGCAGGTCTTCAAACGTGGTGGTGCAACCAAGCGAGGTGATTCGGAGGTTCATGCGATCGCCGTTCTTCACACCGTAATAATCGGCGTCGCTGTTATTCATATGCACGTGGCGTTCGGCGCGGATCACACCTTGATCGAGCTGAACAGCTCCCTTAGGACCAACCAACACGCAGCCCGGCGTGCCGTCGATCTTGCCGGAAGCCCGCACGGGAGCTTCAATGCCCAGGGAAATTGCATCGGTGAAGGCCAGTTCCACCTGGCTGTAATCGCGTGTCGGACCCAGTACGCGAACCTTTTCCAGCATGCGGCGACGCGGACCGACAACCATCACGGTTTCTTCCGCGGCGTAGAAGCCGTCTTGGTAAAGGTCCTTCATTGGAGTCAGCACGTGACCAGGACCGAACAGGGTTTCGACGTGGGCATCGGTCAGGTGAATGTGACGAGCCGAAATACTGACCACTAGCTTCGGTTCAGCCGAAGGGGCAGGGGCCTGGGCAGGAGCACCACCTTGCGAAAGGACGATCTGACGAACGATCCGTTCGATGGTGGCATGATCGAGATTCAGCGAGGAACTCATTCGTATCAAACCCTTGTTGGGGTTAGCTTGCTTTGGGGGAAATAGGGCGGTCGATGATCGCCATCTCGGCAGGGGCGACGATCAAATCGACTCCGGCGTCCTGGACCTTCTTTTGCCAGGCTTCCGAAATTTCGTGATCGACCACCAGTTTGTCGACTTCCGAAAGCTCGCACATTTGAGCGAGGCTTTGTCGGCCGAACTTGGTGCTGTCGGCAACGATGATCACTTCGCCGCCAGCTTTCATCATGGCTCGCTCGGTTTCGACGAGCAGGAGGTTGCTGTTGTACAACCCGTGTTCGGTTATCCCCGCGACGCTGAGCACGGCACGCCGAGCACTAAGTCGCGAGATCATTTCATTGGCATAAGGCCCCAGGGAAACGCCTGTGGCACTATGCACGTAGCCACCCAGCAGGATCAACTCGGTGGTTGGGCTGGCCATGAACAAGTTGGCCACCGGCAGCGAGTTGGTCACAATCTGCAGGGTTCGCCCGACCAGCATCTGGGCTAGTTCGTACGTGGTACTTCCGCCGTCGAGAATGACCGTATCGCCTTCTTCGATCAGCAGGGCCGCGGCCTTCGCGATCTGCCGCTTCTTGCTCCACTGCATTTCGTGGCGAAGTTCAAAGTGGGGCAGATTGGGAGAAGGGCCGGTGTAAAACACACCCCCATGCGTCCTGCGAGCCGACCCGGATTCTTCCAGCAATTCCACATCGCGGCGAATCGTCGATTCCGAGACATCCAATTCCTGAGCAAGTTCCGGCAACGAGGCAAAGCCTCGCGACCGAACCAGGTCCAGAAGTCGCGTGCGTCGGGCGTCCGCTTGCATGTGGGAGGGAGATGGGGTCAGTGGGAGAGTGATAGCTAACTTAGTCGAGTTAAAACACCTAGATTATGCATCCCGCATTGCCACTAATCAATCAGATCATGGCATATTTCTTTCAAAATTTACGTTCCCAGGCAAGGTTCTGACGGCGCTGCTTTCCGTAAAACGGAAAAAAGCCCCATATATGCCATGATTAGGACAATCGATACGCGAGATTGCGGACTAAAGTCCAACAAGCGTTCATGAATGAAAGAAAGATTGCATTATATGAAAGAATCGCGTCAGTCTCTGCATGTGAGATACTAGGAAGGCAGCACAAAGTTTAACGCCATAAATGTGCTAGCAATAGGTCCCTGGCCAGGCGAACCCTTCCGGGGGGAACGCTTATTGGGCCGGCTGGACGATAACCTGGCGACCGGACACAGATACCCGTCCCTCGGCAATGGCGGCAAGAGTAGCCGGGTAAACCTGGCACTCGGCATCGAAGACACGAGCCGCAAGATCCGCAGGCAGGTCGCCGGGAAGGACATCGACGACGCTCTGGGCAATGATAGGCCCATGGTCGTAATGGTCGTCGACGAAATGAACCGTGCAGCCACTCACCTTCGCCCCATGCTCGATGACGGCCGTATGGACGTGGGTTCCATAGAAGCCAGCACCGCAGAACGCGGGAATCAAGGAAGGGTGAATGTTGACGACACGATTGACGAAGTCGCTCGGCACAGCCACCTGCTTGAGGAAGCCTCCCATGACGACCAACTCGGCTTGTTGCTCACGACAGGCCTGAAAGATGGCCTGCGAAAAGTCGACTTTGTCGGGGTGCTGAGCGACGGTGATCACCTGGCAGGGGATGTACGCCTCGTCTGCGTAGGTCATTCCCTTCGCTTTGCTGCTGCTGGAGATCACGAGAACGACCTCCAGCGGAAGTTGATCTTCGCGGATTCGCTCCAGCAGGTTACGCAGTGTCGTTCCACCACCGGAAATCAATACGGCGATCTTCAGTGGATTGGCCACGGTATGTTTCGACCAGGTCGTCATCGGCTGCGTTATGCCTGCTTTACGAAAATGCGAACTTCGCTGTCGGCGATCTTGGTTTCGATTGGCTCGATGCCACTGATTGCCTTGGGCTCTACCGTGGTCGCGAGGGTTTCTGCCTGAATGTAGTCGGCGTAAGCAGTCACGGCAGACTGAACGTCCTGCGAATCGGTGACCACGCCGACTTCAATCTTGGCAGTATATTCCAGGTCTAGCTCTTTACGTTTGTCCTGGATCAATCGCACGAGATCCTTGACGTAGCCTTCCTGGATCAGTTCTGGCGTCAGCTCGGTATTGAGCACGACCACACACAACTTTCCTTGTGCGGCTGCCCACCCTTCTTTGGCGGTCAGACGAACCTGGATGTCGTCGTTATCGAAGGTGAGCGATTCCCCTTCGATGGTCAGTGTGAACGCCCCATCGGTTTGCAGGGCATTGAGCAGAGCGGCGGCGTCGGTCTGGCCGAGCACCTTCTTCACGTTGGGCATCAACTTGCCCACGCGTGGGCCCAGCCGCTTGAAGTTCGGTTGGATCTGGTAGTTGATGTACTCGTCCGCTTCCTGCGTGTATTCGACCGCTTTCACGTTGAGCTCTTCGCACAAGATCGCGCTGTGCGACATGAGCCACTGGCGATGCGTGTCGTCGGCCAGCACCACTTCGACCTTGCTCAGTGGTTGGCGAACTTTGAGCTTCTCGTTCATGCGTGCCTGACGTCCGAGCGACGCGATTTCACGCAGAAGTTCCATGCGCTGCGACAACTGCGTATCGATTGCCGACTGGTCGACGGTGGGGAAGTCGCACAGGTGAACGCTACGCTTCGCTTTGTCACCGAAGACGCCGGCCAGGTTCTGCCAAAGCGTTTCCGACAGAAACGGAACGAACGGTGCAATGACCTGGCAGGTCGTCAGCAAGCATTCGTACAGCGTCCAGTAGGCGTCCAGCTTGTCGGCTGACTCTTTCTCTTTGCTCCAGAAACGATCGCGGCTGCGGCGGACGTACCAGTTGGATAGCCCGTCGACGAACTCGTTGATCGCGGCACACGCGTTGTAATTGTCGTACGCATCCATCCGCTCGGTGACGGTCTGAATGGTGCGGTTCAACTCGCTGAGTACCCAGCGGTCGAGCTCGCTGCGCTCGGCCACCGGCCGGGCACCCTTTGCGCCAACGAAATGCTTCGCCAGGCATTGGTCCAGGTCGCCAGCCGAGGTTTCAGGCTCGAAGCCGTCGATATTGGCGTAGATGGTGAAGAAACTAAAGACATTCCACAGACGCAGCAGGAACTCAGGGATGCTGTCTTTGATCGACTGCTCGTTGTAGCGGATCGAGGTCCAAGGAGGCTGATTGGCGTACAGATACCAACGCAACGCATCGGCTCCGTACTTGTCGAAGATCTCGTTCGGCTCGCGATAGTTTCGCTTGCTCTTGGACATCTTCTGACCGTCTTCACCCAGCATCAAACCCAGCACGATGCAGTTTTTGAAGGGATGCGGATAAGCGTGCGGCTCCGTCTTGCCATCTTCGTCCTGGCCGAACAGCAGAGTGCTGATCGCCAATTGGCTATAGAACCAGCCACGCGTCTGGTCGATCGCTTCGCTGATGAAGTCGGCTGGGAACTGGGCCTGAAAGTTCTTCTCGCCTTGGTGTGGATAGCCCCACTGCGCGAACGGCATCGCTCCGGAATCGTACCAGCAGTCGATCACTTCCGGCACGCGCCTCATGCGTGCACCCTTGGCAAATGGCGAATCGTAGGTGATTTCGTCGATGTACGGCTTGTGGATCTTCAAGTCGTCGACCAGATCGGGGTTCTCGGCTTTCGCTTTTTCCCAGACTTCGAATCCGGCGGCACCTGGCTTCTCTTGCAATTCGGCGTAGCTGCAAACGGCCTCCGCTTTGCCGGTCTCCTGGCAAACCCAGATCGGCAGCGGTGTGCCCCAGTATCGCTCGCGCGATAGAGCCCAGTCGACATTGCTTTCCAGGAAGTTGCCGAAGCGGCCATCTTTGATGTGCTCAGGCAGCCAGTTGATTTGCTGGTTGTTGGCCAGCATCTGATCTTTGAACTTGGTGGTGCGAATGAACCAGCTTTCCCGCGGATACTGGATCAGCGGATCTTCTTCGGCGCGCCAGCAGAACGGGTAGTCGTGCAGATACTGATCCAACAGGAAGAGGACGCCGCGTTCCTTCAACTCGCGCGAGATGTCCTTGTCGGCTTCCTTGACCCAGCGTCCTTTGTAGTCTGGGGCTTCGTCGGTGAACTTGCCATCGGGACCCACGGCACAGATCAGGGCCGGGCCTTCGCGATCTTCAAATCGGGCTTGTTCGTTGGCCAGCACTTCGTAGTCGACTTCACCAAAGGCGGGGGCCTGGTGGACAACACCCGTACCGCTGTCGGTTGTGACGAAGTCGGCCGCGACCACGCGCCAGGCGATGTGCTGCTTGTCGCCAGACTTCAGCGTACCTTGCGTGTTACCCAGGTCTTTGTAGTAGTAATCGAACGGCGGTTGATAACGCTTTCCAAGTAGCTCACTTCCCTTGGTTGTGCCCAGAACTTTCCAGGTGCGTTTGGCCTTGGCAGCGATCGCTTCCGCAAGAGCCTCGGCGACGATCAACTTCTCGCCAGTTTCTTCGTCTTCGACCGTGGCATAGTCCAACTCGGGGTGGACGGCTGCGAACTGGTTGCTTGGCAGGGTCCAAGGAGTGGTCGTCCAGACCAGCAGGGCGGTGTTTTCTTCATCGAGCAGAGGAAAACGGACGAAGACGCTCGGATCGGCTACTTCGCGGTAGCCTTGGCCGACTTCGCCGCTACTCAGTGCGGTACCCCCTTGGGCCCACCACCAGACGATTTTATGCCCCTGGTAAAGCAGACCGCGATCGTACAGGTTTTTCAGCGACCACCACACGCTTTCGACGAAGCTCTTGTGGTAGGTGACATAAGCGTCGTCCAGGTCGACCCAGAAGCCGAGTCGTTCGGTCAGCCGACGCCACTCTTGCATGTAACGCCAGACGCTGGCCTGACACTTGTGGATGAACGGTTCGACGCCGTAGTTTTCGATCTCTTCCTTCGAGTGGATGCCGAGCTCTTTACAGACTTCCACTTCGACCGGCAGACCGTGCGTATCCCAGCCAGCTTTTCGCTCGCAGTAATACCCACGCATGGTGCGATAGCGCGGGAAGACGTCCTTGATCGCCCGCGTCAGGCAGTGGCCAGGGTGGGGCATGCCGTTGGCGGTTGGGGGACCTTCGTAAAAGACGAACGGTTCGCTCCCTTGCCGAGCCTCGAGCGACTTCTCGTAAATTTGATTCTGTTGCCAATACTCGAGGATTTTGGTTTCCATTGCGGGAAACGAAACGTTCTGCGGGATGCTTTCAAACATCGATTCTCATCTTCCTCGAGCGGTCACATCGTGAAAGAGTCGCGTGCTCTCTCACAAGAATTCCTTCAGTTCACACGAAACGTGGGCTGGATATCTCCCAGCCCACGACAGAAAGGACGTTAGGCTTACGCCTCGGGTTCAGGCAGACGACTTAATCGTCGTCCCCTTCTTCCTCTTCCTCCCCTTCTTTTTCCTCGTCTTCTTCGCGTTCTTCGTCATCATCGAAGAACTCTTCGTCGAGGTCTTCATCCTCGTCGTCGTCCATCAGATCGTCGTCGAAGGAATCGTCGTCGGTTGGGGTTTCGTCCTCGAATTCCTCGAAGTCTTCGTCGAAATCATCGTCGAAGTCGTCCTCGTCGAAATCCTCTTCCATTTCTTCTTCATACTCTTCGTCGGTTGCTACAATCGAACCGGAGTAAGGGCGAGGGAAGTTTTCGTCTTCGAGGGTCATGTCCAGGATTTCTTGGGGCATTGGAAACCTTCGGGCGTTTCTTATCGTGCTGCGGGCACGGATATAGGGAGCTCGTTCACCAGGAACCGAATCCTGAAATTAGAAAAGCCAGACCCCTACTACGTCAACCACCTACAGCACGAAAACATTGTTGTCTGAAGCATTTACGGTGATTACGGATGAATTTGCCCCCAGGTCAAGTCGTTGCCGTTTGTCTGTCTACCGGTGGAATTCCGCGGCTTCCGGTCGAATCGGCCTATTTGGCCGAGACTGGCTTCGAGAATGATGGGCATCGTTACGACGAGCATTACGCCCCCCAGCGGGCGGTTACCCTCTTTGGATTTGCTTATCTTGATCAACATGAACGAGATGCTCTCGCGTTTCCGCCGGGCAGTGCAGGCGAGAATATCACGGTAAAACGACTCGACTTAAGCCTCCTGAAGCCGGGAACGCAACTTGCCGTGGGCAAAGCCGAAATTCGACTGGAGAAGCCCTGGAAGCCCTGTCACTTCAAAGATGCAACGACCGGTCGCACCGAGCCGAACGATTCGCAGTGGAAAGGATGGTTTGCCAGCGTCGTACGCGAGGGAGCCATTCAACCGGGCGATCCCATTGAAATCGTTTCCAAGTAGGACTTCGCCCGGTTTGGGCTGAGCGGTAAAGAAACAGGCCTCGATAACTTGTCGTTACCCAGGCCTGTTAGGTGTCGAGTTCGGTGTCCCAGTAAGCTTCGCTAACGAACTTACTCCAGGACTCGATGCGGACGCGTCTGGCCGCATATACCGGAGTCCACCTTGGCCGAATGGGTTCCTTCCGCATCGGCATATGAGCCTCGGCGGGGGTCCGGTTCGCCTTGCGATGGTTACAGTCGACGCAGGCCAGCACGCAGTTCTCCCAAGAGGACTCGCCCCCTTGGCTACGCGGGACAACGTGGTCGATCGTAAGGTACTCGCTGCCGGGCCGTGATCCGCAGTACTGACACATGTACTGGTCCCGCTTGAACACGTTGCGACGACTGAACGTCACCGTGTTTCGCGGAATGCGATCGTAGTTGACCAGCGAGACAACTTCCGGGATCCGCACCTTCAAAAGCTGCGAAGAAATGAAAGGCTCGTCCTTGCCTGGGGCCAGGTTCGACCAATCCTCCCACGTGTACAGCTGGTAGCTATGCGGGTCGACAATCCGAGCCGTTCCGCAGAAGACCTGCGTCAACGATCGAGCTACCGAGGCCACACCGACAGGCTGCCAGTTGCGGTTGAGGACCAGCGTAGGCCGCTCCAAAAGGGCCGACATGAATCTATTCTCTCCCTCGTCGAAAAGGCAGCCGATCGGAATCGAACCGAACGTTCTTTCCATCAAGTGCAGCGGAAAGACCTCGCACCACCGAGCCACGGCTACCGAAGTAACGATAAACGACTAAAAGTCACAGGGCTGGGAAGGGACATACAAGCTAGACCTTCAGCGCGTGCGTCTGGTGGTCCAGCGTGTAAAACCTTCAACATAACATAGTTCCGGCCAATAACGCCAATATTTCAGGCTGCGGATTCCACGACCATTTTGACCGAACCAGCGGAACTGTAGGCAAATTGTGTTAAGGGGGTACGAAGGCTTTCGTAATTCGTGGGAAAAATGTCGATAACCTGTCGATGGTTACGATCGAAAGTTCTCCCTGGGGCCTTCGTTTTCCTGGGCAAATTGCCACATCTCCATTTGCTACATAAGACCGAAAACATGGGCCTGGGTTCACATTTGGATAGAAAACTGCTGGGGAGAGAGGACAGGGCACGTTAAAATACAGTCCTTCACTTCCCCGCCTGTCGCACACATCTAATTCCGAGTCCCACCGATGAGCTTGATGCTTCGATCTATTTCCCTGGCCGCTACTTTGCCGTTTGTAATTGCCATGAGTTCCGCCCTGCCTGCCCAGCAAGACAAAGTCATCTACGACGAAGCCGACGTACCGGGGTATTTTCTGCAAGATCCGCTTTTGAAAGGGGATGGTCACGACGTTAAAGATGCCGAGGATTGGGAGAAAGTCCGCCGTCCGGAAATCTTTAAACTGTTCGAGGACATGGTCTACGGTAAGGCACCACCTGCCCCCGAAAAGATCCACTTCAAAGTAAAGGAGTCGTCAGACGAAGCGTACGATGGCAAGGCGAAACGTCGCCAGGTTGCGATTCAATTGACGGACGATCCCGATGGGCCGGTCCTGAATCTGCTGATCTACTTGCCCAAAACCGATCAGCCAGTGCCGACGTTCTTGGCTCTCAACTTCTATGGAAATGCTTCCATCAACAACGATCCGGCCGTGTTTCTGCCGACCAGTTGGTTGCGGGATAATAAGGAGAAGGGGGTCGAAAACCATAAAGCCACCGAAAAGTTACGCGGTTCGAGCAGTTCTCGTTGGCCGGTCGAGATGATCCTGGATAAGGGTTACGGCTTGGCAACGGCCTACTACGGCGATATCGATCCCGACTTCGACGATGGTTTTGAAAACGGCATTCATCCTTTCTTCTCTGGTGGTGCCAAGCCAAAGCCAAGCGAATGGGGTAGCATCGCTGCTTGGGCCTGGGGAATGAGCCGTGCGCTGGACTACTTACAGCAGGACAAAGAGGTAGATGGCTCCAAGGTTATTTCCATGGGGCATTCCCGGTTAGGCAAGACGGCCCTCTGGGCAGGAGCGACCGATTCTCGATTCGCCGCCGTTATCTCGAACAATTCCGGCTGCGGCGGGGCGGCCCTCTCGAAGCGAGCTTTTGGCGAGACCGTCAAACGCATCAACACGAACTTCCCACATTGGTTCTGCGATAACTTCACCCAATACAACGACTGGGAAAAAGCTTTGCCGGTCGATCAGCACGAATTGATTGCCTTGATCGCTCCGCGGCCGTGCCTGGTGTGCAGTGCCGAAGAAGACCGCTGGGCCGATCCACGCGGCGAGTTTCTCTCGGCCAAGCATGCCAGTCCCGTTTACGAATTTCTGGGCGTTGAAGGGCTGAAGGCCGACGAGATGCCAGCGGTCGACCAGCCAGTCCTTAGCCGTTTGGGCTACGTGATCCGGGCTGGTGGGCACGACGTAAAGCCCATCGACTGGCAGCGTTACATGGAATTTGCCGACGCACATGTGCGGGGCAAGTAACCGCCATCTGGCGGCACGTGGGGGGCATTTGGTAGAACGGTAATTCACCTTGAACAGACGAAGGAGCCCCACGTGAAACTGATTGTCGCCGTGATCCAACCGACCAAGCTGGACAGTGTTCGCACGGCCCTGGCTGAAATGGCCGTCGAGCGATTGACCGTCTTCGACGCCGAAGGGTACGGTCGGCAGCGTGGACAAACGGCGACGTTCCGCGGGATCGAGTACCAAACGAACCTGCTGCGGAAGGTGATCGTGGAAATTGCCGTGAACGACGACTTCCTCGAAAAGACGCTCACCATACTGGAGAACGTCTCGCGAACCGGTCAGGAAGGCAACATCGGCGACGGAAAGATCTTCGTCCTGCCGATCGAGCAGGTCGTGCAAATCGGCGGCAAAGAAAAAGGTCCTTCGGCGGTCTAAAACAATCTATTAGGTAAGTCCCTTGATTCTCTACTTCACCGCTGATTTGATGTCGAACTCGCGCGTTTCCGGGCCTGCCAGGGCCAATGGAATTCCCTTGCGGGTCATTGCTTCCAAGGGTGGAATCCTGGAAACGATCGACGATGACACGACCGCTCTGCTGGTCGACTTGAATCCGCCTGCCCGCGATGCGATTAGTACGATCCAGGAAGCCAGGGCTGCCCATCCCGACCTGCGCATCATGGTGCATGGGCCCCACGTGCAGGTCGATCTGCTAGCACAAGCCCGCGAAGCCGGAGCCGAGGTTCTTACCAACGGCCAGTTCCATCAGCAGGTCGATGCGATTCTCACTAAGTTGGCCGAGCCAGCTTAGTTCGTGTCATTCTCGGTCGAATCGTCCTCAGGCTTCGCTTCGTCTCCGCCCAGATCTTTGTTGAGCGCTGGCATGGCGAAACGTGGTTGGTCTTCGTCGAGAACGATCTCATCGATCTCGGCCTGGTCGACATCGCGGCGAAGTAGAAGGTAGATCCCTGCGAACACGGCAAAGAAGTAGCCGAACATGTACGCCGGCACCAGTCGTTCGACTGCGTGGTACCAGAAACGCCAGATTGGCCCGGCCACGCTATGCGTGAAGATGGCTTCGGTCTGGTCCATGCCTTGCCCCCAGAGCAGCCCCGTTGAAAGTGCCGCCAGCGAGGTACCGACCAATAGGCTGATTGCGAAAAAGCCCACCGAGCCCCCGAAAAATGCCACCATCAGATATAGCAGATAGTGGAATGGACGCTGGGTGACGTAAGCATAGCAGCGGCTCAAGGCGTCGAAGTGGTCAGAGCATTCCGTGCTGATCGCACCCCACATTAAGGGCCAGCCCAGAATAAAGGGGACCACCAGCATGCCGATCCCCAACGAGACGAAAACGGCGATGAAGCCGAAAATGCCGGTGACCACAGCAGCCCAGGGGCCCAGCCAATTGATCAGGCCGAACACCAGCAAAATCACCATCAGCATGGTGACCCCTACCATCGGGAAGATGGGGGACAGGAAGTAGCTGATAAACTTGCGCAGCGAGTGCGCTAAAGCTCCTTTCAGTCCGCAGCGATCATTAACTGCGAACTCCATCGCCGCGATTCGGGAAATGGCTCCGCCAAAGATCGCGAACGTGGCGATGTACCAAAGGGAATAGAACAGGAAGGCGACTAAGCCGCCAAAAGTTGGGTAGGGGAAGATCTGACCAAAGGGGTTTTCGCCACTTAAGCCCTCGCGGACAATGTCCAGGAAGTTGGTCGGAGACGCTGCCACGGCAGGCCCGGCACCTTCAGCGGCCCAACTGCCAAACAGACTCAAACCGATCCATTGACCGATCGCCAGAACGCAAACGCCCAGATAGGCCAGCAGCAAGACCCGTAGATAGAACCCGATGAGGGTTGCCCGAAAGAGGATCAACCAGGGAAAACATTCGTGCCACGAAATGCCTCGTAGTAGACCGCGATCCTCCGACATGCAGCTAAACTCCTCATCGCCCTACGGGTAATTTTGAGCCCGAATTATAGGCAGAGAAGCAGCGTATTAAAACGTCACTCTCACGAATCTTCATCGTCGAGAGAGCGATTTGCCTGCTCTTCGATATGCTTTTCGATGTCGACGGGAAGCGCGTGTTCCTCGTCGAGCCATTGTCCCAGATCGATCTGGCGGCATCGTTCGCTGCAAAAGGGCATTGCCGGGGTGTAGTCACTCTCGAAGTGATGACCGCACGTGGGACAGCGTAAGGTAGCCATCGGGGCCTCCTTGCATGCTACGAGCTAATCAGACGATTTGCTCTTCGATTCACTCTTGGCTGGCTTGGACGATTCGCTGCTCTTCGAGCCCTTTTCGGCGCTCTTCTTGTACGAATCGCTGCGATAGTCCGTGATGTAAAACCCGGAACCCTTGAAAAGCAAGCCGCCACCGGTGCTGAACAGCCGGCGCAGTTTCTTCTTCTTGCACTTGGGGCACTTCGTCAGAGGATCGGCCGAGATCGACTGGAATTCCTCGAATTCGTGTTCACAAGCATCGCACTTGTATTCGTAGGTGGGCATTACAAGACAGGCTCCAGGTAGTTTGAAGTTTACAGGATTCAGTTTTCAGTGAAAAAAGGGCAAGCCTCGACATTCTGAACACTGAAAACGGAAAACTTGCTCACGCTAAATAATACTCTTCTCGGCCAATTAGTCAGGCGATTTCGAAACAATTACCTGGCTGGCCCGAATACAGCGATCGAACAGTTTGTAACCCTGCTGGGCCACCATCAAAACGGTGTTGGGCTCGACGTCGGCACTGGGCTGCTGCATGATCGCTTCGTGGAAGTTGGGATCGAACGGCTGGCCTTCGGCTTCGATCGGTTCGCAGCCACGTTTCTTCATTGCTTCCAGCAGTTGCTTTTCGACCAGCTTGATGCCATCGATGATGCCACCGGCTTGCTCCGAGCCCTCGGCCGATTGCAACGCACGCTGCAGGTTATCGACCACCGGCAAGAGGTCGGTCAGCAGCGGTGCGTTGGCAAACTTGAGCTCGTCGTCGCGCTCGCGGCGGACACGCTTGCGGTAGTTTTCCAGGTCGGCCTGGGCCAGCAGTACGCGCTTCTCGGCGTCGACCAGATCCTGCTTTAGCTTCTCGACCTGATCATCGGCGCTGCCGAAGAATTCGTCGGTCGACGCATTCCCGTCAGTCGCTTGCGACTGGGGGGCTTCAGTGTTTGGGTCCTGCGATGGATCCTTTTCGGGATGTTCTGCAGACACGCGCTAAACTCCTTGATTAGCTCTTCTTCTTGATCTCTTTTTCATCGGTCGATGCGAACAAGTAGTCTCGAATCGATTCGAGGAACGACTTCCGATGAGGACTGACGTTGGTGTGTTCGTATTCGGCCAGTTCGCGAAGTAGTTCTTCCTGCTTCGGATCCAGCTTTTTGGGGACTTCAATATACGTCTGCACGTACAAGTCGCCGGTACCGCGACCGTGCGGATCAGGCATGCCTTTGCCACGCAGTTTGAAGACTTCCGACGAACCAGAACCAGCCGGCACGCTAAGCGTGGCTGGCCCGTTGAGGGTCGGAACTTCAATCTCGCTGCCGAGCACGGCCTGCGTGTATGTAATGGGCATTTTCAGGATCAGGTGATCCCCCTCGCGTTCGAACAGCTTGTGCTTTCGAATCGAGATGTGGCAGTAACAATCCCCCGGAGGGCCTCCGTCGGGGCTTGGTTGTCCTTCGCTGGCCAGGCGAACTCGCATGCCGTCGTCGACACCGGCCGGGATGGCTACGTTGATGCTCACTCGCTGGGTGGTGAACCCGTTACCGCGGCAGTCACCGCAGGGATCGGTGATGATGGTTCCTTGGCCGCCGCACGAAGGACACGTCGTTTGCACCCGCAAGATGCCGGCTTGCTGCACGACTTGTCCTGCACCACCGCACCGGCTGCACGTTTCCGGCTGCGATCCTGGCTTGGCACCACTGCCGCTGCATGTCCCACAAGCGACACGACGATCGACTTGAATTTCGCGATCGACGCCGGTTGCCGCTTCCTCGAGATCGAGCGTGACTCGAACCTGGATGTCGGCCCCTTTGCGAACGCGACGACGACCCCCTCGGCCCCCGCCGCGGCCGAAGATGTCGCTGAAAATTCCTCCGCCGAAAATATCGCCGAATGCTTCCATGATGTCTTCTACATCGTGGAAGTTAGCCCGTGCACCACCTTCGACACCGGCATGGCCGTACTGATCGTAGCGAGCCCGCTTCTCGGAATCGCTGAGAACTTCGTATGCCTCGGCAGCTTCCTTGAATCGGCTGACGGCTTCCTCGTCGCCAGGATTTGAATCCGGGTGATACTTAATCGCCAGCTTGCGATAGGCCTTGGAAATCTCGCCGCTCGATGCGGAGCGTTCGATTCCCAGGACTTCGTAGTAGTCGATTTTGGTAGCCATCGTCTCCTCACGTAGGCGGCGGTAGAAACAAAACGGGCTGGTCCCCGGAAGAGATTCAGCCCGTTGATTGATTTCGTCTCCGGCGGCAATGGGCAACGCTCATTGCCGCCGTATTGGGTTGACGCAACGTCGGCTTAGCGAATAACGCCTTCGGCCGGACGCTTGCCGTTGTCTTCCAGGTTGGTGACCAACGCTTCGGTCGTCAGCAGCAAGCCCGAGATGCTCGCGGCGTTGCTCAGTGCGGTACGCACGACTTTGGCAGGATCGATGACGCCGGCCTTAACCATGTCAACGTATTCGCCCTTGTAGGCGTCGTAACCGAAGTTGACCGACTTCTGCTGAACTTCGTCGACAACCACGTTGCCGTCGATGCCGCAGTTGTTGGCGATCTGACGCATTGGAGCTGGCAGAGCACGCAGAATGATGTCGACACCGATCTTTTCGTCGCCGCGGGCCGAAGAACGGGCCTTTTCGACCGCTTCGATCGCACGAACCAGAGCGACACCACCACCTGGCAGAACGCCTTCTTCAACGGCTGCACGGGTTGCATGCAGGGCGTCTTCGACGCGAGCCTTGGTTTGCTTCATTTCAGCTTCGGTTTCAGCACCGACCGAGATGACAGCCACACCACCGGAAAGCTTGGCCAGGCGTTCCTGGTACTTTTCACGATCGTATTCGCTGTCGGTTTCTTCGATCTGACGCTTCAGTTGACCGATACGCGATTCGAGTTCCTTCTTATCGCCACCACCTTCGACGATCGTCGTCTTGTCCTTGGTGATGTTGATTTTCTTGGCGCGGCCCAGCTGGTTCAGTTGAACCTTGTCGAGCGTGATGCCCAGGTCGTCGCTGATCACGGTACCACCGGTCAGAACGCCCATGTCGGCCAGCATCGCCTTGCGACGATCGCCAAAACCAGGAGCCTTGACGGCAGCGATGTTCAGCACGCCACGCAGACGGTTAACAACCAAAGCGGTTAGGGCTTCCCCTTCGATGTCTTCCGCGACGATCAACAGCGGCTTGCCGGTGTTGCCAACTTGTTCTAGCAGCGGAATCAGCTCACGCAGGTTGCTGATCTTCTTTTCGTGGAACAGGATGTAGGCGTCTTCCAGTTCGACGTCCATTTCGGACGGACGATTGATGAAGTACGGCGAGATGTAGCCCTTATCGAACTGCATACCTTCGACGTATTCAACGGTCGTTTCGCGGCTCTTGCCTTCTTCAACGGTGATAACGCCGTCTTGGCCGACGCGGTGCAGGGCTTCGGCGAGCAGTTCGCCGATGGCACGGTCGTTGTTGGCACTGATGGTACCGATGTTCGCGACGTCTTCCTTGCTGTTGACCGGCTTGGCCATGTTCAGCAGGAAGTCTTCGGCAGCGGCAACAGCCTTTTCAATACCACGACGAATCGCGGTTGGGTTGCTACCGGCGACGATGTTGCGAAGACCTTCCTTGAAAATCGCACGGGCCAGAACGGTGGCGGTCGTCGTACCGTCACCAGCCACGTCCGAAGTCTTGCTGGCGACTTCGTTGACGAGCTTGGCACCCATGTTCTCGAAGCGATCTTCGAGTTCGATTTCCTTGGCGACGGTCACGCCGTCTTTGGTTACCGTCGGGCCGCCGTACGACTTGTTGATGATCACGTTACGGCCGGTTGGGCCCATCGTGACGGCGACAGCGTCGGCCAGCTTGTCGATGCCCTTGAGCATCTTGGCTCGGGCATGATCCTCGAAAAGCAGTTGTTTTGCCACGCTAAGAATCCTTATGTGATAAAAACTGAATGCGGTTTAGGACAGATCCGAAAGGCTGGGCTTAGTCGTTAACGACCTTGGCCAGGACTTCGGTCTCGCGAAGGATCTTGTACTCGACGTCATCGATTTCGATATCGCTGCCGCTGTACTTGCCGTAGATGACTTCGTCGCCAATGGCCACCGAAAGCTCGGCTCGGCTGCCGCTATCCAGCAGCTTGCCAGGACCGACTGCCAGGACCGTGCCACGCTGTGGCTTTTCCTGGGCCGAGTCAGGCAGAACGATACCACCGGCGGTGGTTTCTTCCGCTTCCAGCGGCTGAACAACAATGCGGTCATCCAAAGTGCGAATCTTCAGACTCTTCGCCATGGGTGTTTATCCTTAAAACTTATTCAGGGGTATGTTTGATGTTTTGAAACGAATATTGAAAGGTTCTGTGCAATTCAGGCCGGAGCGTGAATTACATCATGCCGGGCATGCCCATGCCGCCCATTCCTGGCATGCCGCCCATGCCACCCATTCCGCCGTGGTCATGGTGATCGTGATGATCGCCCCCTTCGTCTTCGCTTGGGATTTCGGTGATCAGCGAGTCGGTCGTCAGCAACAGGGCTGCCACGCTCGCGGCGTTCTGCAGGGCAGTGCGAACCACCTTGGCAGGATCGATCACGCCAGCGTCGACCAGGTCTTCGTAGTTGCCGGTATCGGCGTTGAAGCCTTCGGTGGCCTTCTTCTGCTGACGGACGCGGTTGACAACCACGCCACCGTCCAGGCCGGCGTTTTCAGCGATCGTTCGCAGTGGGAATTCGAGAACCTTGGCGACAATATCGGCACCTAGCTTTTCGTCACCTTCGACGGCCAGCTTCTTCAAAGCCTTTTCAGCTCGGAGCAAGGCGATACCACCACCAGGAACGATCCCTTCTTGCAGGGCAGCCTGGGTTGCGCTCTTGGCGTCGACCAGCAGGTCCTTGCGTTCCTTCATTTCGGTTTCGGTAACGGCACCACAGTTGATCTGGGCCACACCGCCGGCCAACTTGGCCAGACGTTCTTGCAGCTTTTCACGATCGTATTCGCTGTCGGTAGCTTCGATTTCGCTGCGGATCTGAGCGGCGCGACCTTCGATGTCCGCCTTCTTGCCAGCACCACCCACAATGACGGTTTCGCCTGAGGTCAGCTTGACCTTCTTGGCACGCCCCAGGTTGGAAGTCTTGACGCTTTCCAGTTCGATGCCCAGGTCCTTGAAGATGGCGGTACCACCGGTCAGGGTCGCGATGTCACCGAGCATGGCCTTGCGGCGATCGCCGTAGCCAGGAGCCTTAACGGCAGCCACGTTCAGAATGCCACGCATCTTGTTGACGACCAGCGTTGCCAGAGCTTCGCCTTCGACGTCTTCGGCGATGATCAGCAGTGGCTTGTTGGCCTTGCTGATAGCTTCCAACAGCGGAACCAGCTTCTTAGCGGCCGAGATCTTTTCTTCAAACAGCAGGATGTAGCAGTCGTCCAACTCGACGGTTTGCGAGTCTTCGTCGGTGACGAAGTGCGGCGAGAGGAAACCGCGATCGAACTGCATCCCTTCAACGAAGTCGACGGTCGTTTCGCTGCCGCGGCCTTCTTCGACGGTGATGACGCCGTCTTTGCCAACCTTCAGGAAGGCTTCGGCCAGGACCTTACCGATCGTCGGATCATTGTTACCGGCGATGGTGGCGATCTGTTCGATCTGCTTCTTGCTCTTTTCGTCGATCTTGGTGGACGACTTCTGCACGGCTTCGCCGACGGCTTCGGAAGCCTTCAGAATGCCACGCTGCAGAGCCATGCCGTCGGCACCGGCGGCCAGCATCTTCAGACCTTCGCGGAAGATACCTTCAGCGAGAACGGTTGCCGTGGTGGTACCGTCACCAGCAACGTCGTTCGTCTTGCTGGCAGCTTCTTTCACCAACTGGCAGGCGAGGTTTTCGTAGACATCATCCAGTTCGATGTCTTCGGCAACCGTCACGCCGTCCTTGGTGATCTTGGGGGAACCCCAGCCTTTGTCCAGCACGGCATTGCGACCACGCGGACCCAACGTGCTCTTCACGGCACGTGCCAGCTTCGTTACGCCGGCCAAAAGCGGCTGTCGCGCTTCATCTCCAAAGACCATCTGTTTTGCCACGTCTGGAATCCTCCTCTTGTGGGATGAACTGGTTTCAATCGGCCTGGCTCGTATTGGGGTGTCCCACGGACTTGGGCGAGCTCGGTTGGCCGGTTTATTCCATAACTTGGTGATTAACCGTTGATTTGTTTGTGTCAGAGCGAGCTGCAAATGCACCCTGGGTGCAGATTTTGGCAGACTCTCTCTGAGATGGGCCTATAGATGCAATTGCCGTGCCGAGATGGCAAGAGAGAATCGCAAGTCACATAAATGAAACGACTTGCGATTCGCAGGACATTTAGAAATGTCGTACCAGCAGGTTCCCTTGCCAATTTGGCAGGAATGCTAAACCGAGGCAGCCTGACCCAGCAGGGAGAGAACCCCTTCGGCCACCGTATGCCCCGATTGAGGGTTCTGACCGGTAACTAGCCGATCCGCTGTGACGGCAAACGGGGTGAACGGCTGCTGGGCCTTCTGGTAACTGGCCCCGCGTTTGACCAGTTCTTCTTCGGTCAGGTAAGGGACATGGTCGATCAGTTCGGCCAGCCGTTCTTCCTCATTTGAGAAACCGGTGACCTCGCGTCCTTCCAACAGGTAACTTCCGTCGGAAAGTTGAATGTTCAGCAAACCGACCGCACCGTGGCAAACCGAGGAAACAACCCCGCCAGCTTCATAGATTTCTCGGCTGATCCTTTGCAGATACTTGTTACCGGGAAAATCCCAGATCACTCCATGCCCGCCGGCATAGTAAATGGCCGAGTAGTCCGCCGGATCGGTCGTCGGGGCGGCCAGCGTATTGCCCAGACGATTCATGAACTGGTGGTCTTCGTAATACTCCCAATCGACCGGCAAAGCCATTTCGCCCAGACTCATCGGGTCGATTGGCGTGTAACCACCTTGGGGGCTGACGAAATCGACCTGGCAGCCTGCCTTTTCGACCGTATCGACAAAATGGACCGCCTCACCCAGCCAAAGGCCCGTGGGACGATCCATTTCAGGGTATTTCGAAACATTCGTCACGACGACGAGAATCTTCTTGTCGCTCATGGTGACACTCCTTGTTCGAGAGAAGAGAAGCTCAGAAAAGTGTGGCCCGGCTTCTTCCAATTTAACAAGTTGTGTCGTTCAATCGAGGCAATTACATGCCGGGTCGGAAATCGTCGTCGTCTTGCACGCTGTGCAGGAACTGAGCCAACAGGTTGGCTGCGTGATCGATGTCGTCCAGCGAGATCGTTTCGACGGCGCTATGCATATAGCGGTTAGGAATTGCCACCAGGCCAGCCGCGACACCGCCACGGGTCGTTTGAATGGCGTTCGAGTCGTTTGGGGCTGCTTTGCCCAGGGCCGCCATCTGGTAAGGAATCTTGTTTTCCTCGGCGACTTCGATCAGCCGTGACACAACCTTCGGGTTCATGTTTGGGCCACGGAAAATGACCGGACCACGCCCGAGGTAAACTTCCCCGCGTTCACCCCGATCGATCGTCGGGCAGTCGGTCGCATGGGTCACGTCCACAGCAATCCCGATGTGCGGGTCGATGCCATAGGCACTCGTTTTGGCCCCGCGCAGGCCAATTTCTTCCTGGACCGTGGAAACGGCGTATGCCGCACATTTCTTATCGCTGAACTTCCCATACCGGCGAGCCGCTTCGATCACTACCCACAGGCCGGTCGTATCGTCCATCTTGGGACCGAAGGCCAAGTTGTTTTGCATCTTCTGCATGCCCAGTTGCAGGGTGACCGGATCACCCACTTGAACGAGCTTCTTCGCTTCGGCCTGATCTTTGGCCCCGATATCGAGCCATAGGTCTTTCAGCTGGATGGGTGCTTTTCGCTCGGCATCGGTCAGCAGGTGAATTGGCTTGCGAGAGATCACCGCCGGGAGTTCGCCCTCGTTGGTCCAGATCGACATCTTCTGGCCCACCAGTTGAACGGGATCCCAGCCGCCGATTGTCTGGCACCGGACGAAACCCATTTCGTCGATCTGGGTAACCAACAGTCCAATTTGATCGCAGTGGCCGGCCATCATTACGCGGACGTTGCCGCCTGAGTTGACCGAGGCAATCACGTTGCCGTGGTAGTCGGTCTCGACGTTATCGGCGAACTGGGCGGAATATTCCCGCACGACATTCTGTACCGGAGCTTCGTAGCCAGAGGGGCTCGGAGTGTTCAACATACGCTCGAAAAACTTTAGCGGCTCAGACTCCATACTCGCAACGGCTCCTTAGTTAGCTTCCGGAATGTGAAACGAATTTACTGCGTCTATCGTCTATCATTGTCTAATAGGCACGCCGCGCAGATAATGCCCTGCGCGTCAGCACACATAACGGCAGTCTAGGGGATAGGTGCGTTTGATGGAACCGATCGATCTCAAGGAATACGAGTGGAAAACCGTGATTCGTCCAATGCGCATCGAGGACTACGACGCGCTGGTCGAAATGCAGAGGGCCTGCTTTCCCGGTATGGAGCCCTGGTCGAAAGAGCACATTGAGAGTCAGCTCAAGATTTTCCCGAAGGGGCAGATCGTCATCGAAATCGACGGTCAGATCGCGGCTTCGTCCAGTAGCTTGATCGTGCAGAACGACCCGAACATCGCCTGGCACAATTTCAAGGCCGTCTCTGACAACGGGTACATCCGTAACCACAACCCCAAGGGGGATACGCTGTACGGAATCGAGATGATGGTCCATCCCGAATACCGCGGGCTCAAGCTCTCGCGTCGCATGTACGATGCCCGTAAGGAGATGTGCCGCGAGATGAACCTTGCTCGCATGATTATCGGTGGCCGCATTCCTGGCTATCACAAAGTGGCCGACAAGATGACGGCTCGCGAATATGTCGAACGGGTGGTTGCCAAAGCGGAATTCGACCCGGTCCTTACTGCCCAGACGGCCAACGGCTTTGCCCTGCAAGGGCTCATTCCGGACTACCTGCCCAACGACAAAGCTTCGTGCGGGTATGCCACCTATCTGGAGTGGCTCAACCTCGACTACAAGCCGGGTGCAAAGCGGCGATTCCATCACCTGGTAGAACCAATCCGCATTACGGTGGTGCAGTACGAAATGCGCGCGATCCGCAGCTTCGACGAGTTCGCCCAGCAGTGCGACTTCTTCCTGGACGTCGCATCCGATTACAAGTCCGACTTCATCCTCTTTCCGGAACTGTTCACCACGCAGCTGCTTTCATGTGTAGAACCAACCCGGCCGGGGCTGGCAGCTCGCCGTCTGGCCGAGTTCACCACCGATTACCTCGAGTACTTCTCGGAGCGGGCGATCAAGTACAACGTAAACGTGATTGGCGGCAGTCACTTCGTGCTGGAAAACGACACGCTGTATAACATTGCCTACCTCTTTGGCCGCGATGGTTCGATCGGCAAGCAGTACAAAATTCACATCACCCCTAGCGAGCGGAAGTGGTGGGGGATCGAACCCGGCGATAAGGTCGAAGTGTTCGATACCGACTGCGGCAAGGTCGCCATTCAAATTTGCTATGACATCGAGTTCCCCGAACTGACGCGAATCGCGGCCAACAAAGGGGCCGAGATGATCTTCGTGCCGTACAACACCGACACGCGGCACGGTTACCTCCGCGTAAAGACCTGCGCCCAGGCCCGCTGCGTCGAGAACCAGGTTTACGTGGCGATTTCAGGGTGTACCGGCAACCTGCCGTTCGTCGAAAACGCCGATATCCACTACGCTCAGTCTGGCGTCTTTACCCCGTGCGATGCCGAGTTTGCCCGCGATGGCATCGCCGCTGAATGCAATCCGAACGTCGAAACGATCGTCATCCACGACGTCGACCTGGAACTGCTGCGGCGTCACCGATTGGAAGGCTCGGTCCAAAACTGGAACGACCGCCGCAAGGACTTGTACAAGGTCCAGTACCTGGAAGATGGCGAACAAGGATACGTGTAAGAGACGTGCGGGAGCAACTTTAGCTGTGATTCGGCCGCCCCTCCGGGGCTCAAGATTACTTCTCCAAGCGAACCTCCGGAGCTGCCATCGGTATGCCTACCGGCACGCTAATCTTCTTTTTGACCTGGTTGGCGTACTCCAGGAGTTCCGGCGAATCGGCAACAAGGTTCACCGATCGCGGAGCGTCCAGGTCGTTGGCTGCCATGGCCATTGCTTCGGGCATGTTCATGAAGCGACGGACGTTCATGAAGTAGGGGCCTTCGCGATGGTCGAGCGGTGGATTGCGTAACGTTAAATCACCAATCGAAGGCTCGAAAATGGCAGCATAAATGGCCAAGGCAGCCATCTTGCCGCTGGCTTCTACGTCAACGTGTTCCGTTGAAGTTGAGCGGAGAATTTCTTCGGCCGCTCGGCGAATATCCCACACCTGCATCGCGTCATGTGACTGGCCCAGAAGGAGATATCGACGACGCAAATGAATTTCAGGCTTGGTGTCTTGAGTCCACTGAGTCGGGCCAATACCCCGAGGCGGCAGGACGAAAATGGTGTCGTACTTGTCCGCATTGGCGATCGGCAATGCGTCTCCGTTTCCTTCGGCGAACGCTTTCCATTGTTTCCAGCCGGTATCATCAACGACAACGAGCTTACCGTTTGGGAAAGCCGTTCCTGCGGCCCGCTTGGCTCGTAAGACAAGCAAAGGAAGCGAGACATTCTTTTGGGGATAAAACTGGCAATCAGTGTAGGCCATCCACTCTTTCAACTCGGAAGGCCCCCCGAGACGAATGCCTGATTTTCCAGCTTCCGGCCAACCAGCAAATGATTTCGTTGCCAGAAGCTCTTTCCACTCGCCTGACATTTGCTTCCACTCGGCACGCGTTGCCGGAACTTTCGCTGGCTTGGCGGCAGCCACAAACGTCTCTTCGATCTTCGTGTTAATCTCGTCTTCAGGAATCTTATCGAAGACCTTCAATTCTTCGACTTCAAATTTAGGGGTCGCCACGTCGGTGATCGGCGGTGCGGCTCCCTGCAGGTGCTGCCGCAGCCAGTAGAACGCCGGAATGCGCAGAGGCTGCGTATCGGCATGGCCCCCTGGTAGAATCGTCAACGCCAGGTTCGGTGCTTTACCGTACAGCTGATAGATCTTCCGGGCAGCCAGGTGAGTTCGCTCGACCCCTTCTAGCGGAAAGATCGGGTCGTAGTCGGTATTGGCGATCATCAGCGGACGCGGGGCGATCAGCGCCGGCAGCAGAGGGTAGTCGAAGCCGTACGTGTTGACCCAGTACATGCAGTCGCAGTGGCCCGAGACCACCCCATTGACCACGTGATCTTCCAGGTCGGTGATGCCTGCAACGGGGACGGCAGCCTTGATCCGTTCGTCGATCGCGGCGATGTACCAACTGTAAGCTCCGCCACCGCTACGCCCGGTCACGCCGATTTTCTCCGGATCGACGTCATCCCGCGATTGCAGCAGGTCGATGGCCCGCACGCAGTTCCAAGCTTCGACCCCGGCTGGCGTGTAGCCACGGTTGGTCCACCATTGGCCGGAGTCGTCATAGAGACCTCGGTGTTTCCCTTCGATTTCTCCCAACTGCAGCGTATCAAGCGTCAGACAGACGAAGCCATGCCGGGCAAACCAGGCCCCGTGATGCTGGTAATGGGACTTGTTGCCGTAGCTGATGCCATTCTTAACGACCCGGCCGTGCCCGCACACATACAGCACCGCCGGAAGCTTTCCTTCGACCTTTGCCGGGCGATACAGATTGGCCGTAACGTACAGGCCAGGACGCGATTGGAAATGGATTTTTTCAACGACGATTCCATCGCGCTCGATGGTGCCGGTCGTGGTGACTTTCAGATCGGTCTTTTCGGGCCAGGGATCGAGCCCGAGCATTTCCTTGAGCTTCTGCTGATACTCGCCACGCTTGGCCTGCCAATCTTCCAGCGACTTGATATCAGCCAGCGGAGCACCGGTCATGTTTGCGGTCTCGGCTTGGAAATAGGCTGCGACCTGCTTGTCGCCAGGCGAGAGTTCCTCACCCGTGGCAAGCGGTGTGATGATGGCAAGAACAAGCAGAGTAACAAGGGTGCGCATGGGCAGGATCTCCGGAAGGAAATAACTTCGGTGGGAGTCTCATCATGCCCCTTTCGCTGGCCTGCGTCAAAAGGAATTTGGCCCACTGCACGAAAAAAGGCCAGGACTTCCAGAGGAAGACCTGGCCTTTGTGATGTCACGTGTCATTCCTGGCGATTATTCGCCGAGGAGTTCTTTGATCTTCGGCGTGACGGCGTCGGCCCACAACTGGTAACCCTTCTCTTTTGGGTGCAGCAGGTCAGGCATGATTTCCTTGGGCAGCGTGCCATCTTCGGTTAGGAAGATGTTGTTGATGTTCAGGAAGGTGACGTAGTCTTTGTCCTTCATCTGCTTTTCGATAATGGCGTTGGCACCGTCGTTCAGTTGACGCAGTTGATCTTCGGTCTTGGCACCACGTGGGAAGATGGCCAGCAGCAGGATCTTGGTTTCCGGGTGCTTTTCGTGCAGCTTTTCGACAATCGCTTTCACGCCGGCAGCGGTGTCTTCCGACTTCTCTTTGCGGTGGCCGGTGTTGTTGGTGCCGATCATGATGACGGCAACTTTCGGCTCGTAGCCATCCAGTTCACCATGTTCGAATCGCCACAGGACATGCTCGGTGCGATCACCGCCGTAGCCCAGGTTCAGTGGGTGCCACTTTGCGAAGTTTTCGTCCCAGGTCTTCTTGCCGGAGCTTTCCCAGCCGTGGGTGATTGAGTCGCCGATGAAAACGACGTCGACCTTTTCGGCGTCTTCAATCGCTTTCAGCTTTTCTTCGTGACGCTTCACCCACCACCCTTCGCGCGGAACAGGCTTCAGGGCTTCGATTGGTTCCTTCGTGGCGGCATCTTGAGCCCAGGCCGGCATGGCCAGGACCAGGGTGAGCATCAGGCAGGCAAAACAACGCATCGTCTATCTCCTGGGGAAAAGTAGGTAATCTTCAGGTGAGTCAGCTCGGCGGGGTTACGGTTTGCCGAATCGTCTAGTCTCTCTGACACGCCGCCGCGGGTCAATTCCTTGAGCCGTAATTGCCCAGTAAGGGAGGTTTTCGGTACTTAATTTCCCATTTGGGCCCTGAAAATGGC
>NZ_PUIA01000056.1 GCF_002967715.1 Blastopirellula marina | reverse complement strand
ACTTCCAGCCATTCGCCGGTCGGCGAGCTGAGCTCGAACGGCTTTCCTTGGGCCGCCAGCTCTCGGACCGACGGCATGCGGCGGTTCGACGGAACCGAAATCGCCTTCTTACCGCTGATGTAGGGACCAGTGACCGAGTCCTTCGCCTTGCTGACTTGCTTGGGCGTGCCGGTCGCAACGACGGTGCCGCCGTTGACCCCAGCCTGCGGACCAAAGTCGAGCAGCTTGTCGCTTCCTTCGATCACTTCATGATCGTGTTCGACCACGATCAACGTGTTGCCCAGATCGCGCAAGCGATGCAAGGCCGACAGCAAGCGGCGGTTGTCGCGGGGGTGCAGACCGATCGTCGGTTCGTCCAGGACGTACAGCACGCCGCAGAGTCCACTGCCAAGCTGACTGGCCAGTCGGATCCGCTGCGCTTCGCCGGCCGAAAGGGTCGGCGCGGTGCGGCGAAGGGTGAGGTAGTCGAGACCGACATCGCACAGGAACTGCACGCGGCTTTCAAGCT
>NZ_PUIA01000055.1 GCF_002967715.1 Blastopirellula marina | reverse complement strand
CCCCGGCCGCCGGCGACTACGCCTCGGGACATGGTTCCGGTTTCTCGCTGGACGCCTAATTTCGGGGAATCTCTCCGCTCGAAATCGCCAAATCGGGTTGCGCCTGCTCGCAACCTGCGGTTGTCTCGGTAAGGTCGCCTATCTTCCCCCTGTGCCCCGGTTGCATAGGTCGGGCAGATCGGCGACCATTGAGAGATTGCCCTGCACTTAGCGATTTGACCCGGAGGTTTTCCCTTGTCCACCTCGACTCAACTGATTCGCGTCGGCCATAGTCCTGATCCCGATGACGCCTTCATGTTCTACGCGCTCGCCGCGGAGAAGATCGACACCGGCGAATACCGTTTTGAGCACGAACTGGTCGACATCGAGACCCTCAACCGACGCGCTTTCCAGGGTGAGTTGGAGCTGACCGCGATCAGCATTCACGCCTACGCGCATCTGTACGACAAGTACGCGATCTGCTCGTGCGGCGCCAGCATGGGGGACAACTACGGCCCCATGGTCGTCGCCAAAGAGGCCTGCTCGCTGGAAGACCTGAAGTCGAAGACGATCGCCGTGCCGGGGACGCTGACCTCCGCCTTTTTGGCC
>NZ_PUIA01000054.1 GCF_002967715.1 Blastopirellula marina | reverse complement strand
CATCTGCCGATCGGTCTCGTCGCTTCCCTTGCCGGTCAGCACCTCGGCGTATTCAAGGGCCGGCGTATCAATCGGCGCGAAGCCATACGAGCGATAAACCCGCTTGGCGGCGTCGATCAGACGTTCGCGCGGCATCATCGCTTCAGGCAGATAGTCGCGAAATCCCTTCAGCGTACGGGGCTGAATCAGCTTTGATTTTTCAGACATCGGTTTTCTAGGAACGAAAAGACGGGCGGTGGATCCGCCCGTGCTGCGTGGATGGAATTGAACCGCAGTGGTGCATTAATTAAGCACCGGCAACAGCGGCGGTTTACGGCTACGAATGCTTTGCCCGGCGCCGCGAGGAGCAACCGCTTCGGCGTACTCCCAGATTTGCTCGGGAGTCTCAAAGTACATGTCGTAGACCCAATCGTCTTCATACTCGCACGCGTCGGTCGTATAGTCGCGACAGATCTGCGGCCGGGTCTCGTAGATCCCGCACAAATGATCGTCGCGGAGATGCTTGCAG
>NZ_PUIA01000053.1 GCF_002967715.1 Blastopirellula marina | reverse complement strand
CAATAAGGGAGCGAACCAATCACGCCGCCAAGCTATCCGATAGAGAAGGAAGTCGTCAACCTACATTGGCCCGTCGCCGGCACGTGGGGGACAAAATCGCACGGCTCACCACCCAGCGGCCAAAGCCGAGGGGCAATAATCGCTGCAAACCGTAAACCCCGTCTCGCCGCCGCTGCCGCAGAGGCCGCCAACGTAGAGGCCGCAAGTAACCCCAATGCCAGCAACCGTTTAAGCGAGAGCAATTTTTTCGCAAATGAACCCCAAGATCGCCCAGCGTCCCCTTTACGCATCCCCAGAGGGCGGCTAAACTTTCTGATCTGCCGTGGGACGCAAGTCGCCACAGGTAAGAATGCGGATGTAGCTCAGCTGGATAGAGCGTCGGTCTACGAAACCGAAGGTCGCAGGTTCGAATCCTGCCATCCGTACTTCAAAAAAGCCGCAAGCCAGATTTGGCGTGCGGTTTTTTTTTTTCGCGCGTATGCGGGTTAGGTCGTTTTCGCTCGACTAAACGGAGGGTAGAGCGAGAAGTCGACGCGTCGCAGGGCGACGTCG
>NZ_PUIA01000052.1 GCF_002967715.1 Blastopirellula marina | reverse complement strand
GCCGACAGCGACCTGGTGCGTCAGCAAGAGATGACGCCGATCGTTGTCGGCAATCACCTAATTGTTCGTCAGGTCGGCGCTTTGTCGATCGATTGCATTGATATCGCAACAGGGCGTCTCCTCTGGTCCCATTTCGCTCCGGATATGGAAAGAAGCGTTGGGCTCGCGGAAGGAAAGTTCGTCTATCTAAATCGTCGCCAAGCGGTAGCACTCGATGTCGAAAGTGGCGAGGTCGCCTGGCGCAATGCCGACGATTGGCAAATTTATAGCGCCTCGATCGCCGGACCTTATCTGATCGAAGTGGCGGGGGAAGGACGGCGCAACGGCAACAGCAAGGAGATTGTGCCGTGGATTCGCTGGCTGTCGCTGGAGAGCGGCCAATGGATCGCCGGAGCGCCGCTGACGAAACTGACCGACAAAGATCCTCAGCTTGGCAAGCTACTGGTTCACCCGCAGGGAACGTTCGTCAGCCATCGTAACGAAGCGCGGGATTTGGACGTCCGGTTACATCGTTTGGCGGTCGATGGCGAGCCGCTGCCGCTAGGCGAATACCGCCAAGTGCCAGGCGCCAAAGAAATCTACCCGACGTTTGCCGCCGCTTGGGCGGGCCAGTTCCCTGGATGGCGATTTGCCACTGCAGAAACCTCTGGCGGTCAAACCGTGGTCGATCAGGAGGGGAAGC